>JAHFRO010000228.1 GCA_023266245.1 Betaproteobacteria bacterium
CTCTGTGTTCTCTGTGGCTAAAAATTACTTTGTTTGGGAGGAGATGATATGAATGCCTTGTGCAAACTTGGTGAAACCTACGCGCCACTCCTGGGGCGCATCCTGATCTCGTTCGTCTTCCTGCAGTCGGGTTACGACAAGGTTCTCAATTTCGTCAAGAACCTCACGCTGATGGGCGCGATGCTCCGCGTCATCGGTGTCGGTTCGGGGCCGCTGAGTCTGCACCGCAGGACCGGGCGGCCTGAAGGCTGAAGCTTGCGCAATCGAGTGGTTCATGCGCTTCGGCGTCGCCTGGAACGATTATTGACTGGGGGTTGACTGTCGCTCATGATGAAAAATACGGCGTTCTTCACAACCCGCCGTCAGGAGAAAACCGTCATGGATCAAAAAATCATTGAGCTTTACGACGAATACACGCATGCGCCGCTCGAACGGCGCGTGTTCTTGGCGCGGCTCGCCAGGCTGACCGGAAGCGCGGCCGCCGCGCTCGCCGTAGTGCCGTTCCTCGAGTCCAATTATGCGCGCGCCGCGATCGTGCCGGCCGACGATCCGCGGCTCGACACCGGCCGCGTCACCTATCCGGGAGCCACGGGCGAGATCAAGGCCTATATGGTGCGCCCCAAGGGTGCTGCGAAGCTGCCGGCCGTGGTCGTCATCCACGAGAACCGCGGTCTCAACCCGCATATCGAGGACGTCACGCGACGCGTGGCGCTGGAAGGGTTCTTGGCGCTCGCGCCGGACCTCCTGTCGCCGCTGGGCGGCACACCCCCCAACGAGGACACCGCACGCGACATGATTTACAAACTTGATCGCAAAGAGATGGTGCAGAACGTGGTTTCCGCCGTTGCCTTCCTCAAAAAGCATGCGAACGGCGACGGCAAGGTCGGTGCCGTAGGCTTCTGCTGGGGTGGCGGCCCCGTGGGCGAGCTGGCGGTTAACGCGCCAGACCTCGATGCGGCCGTCGTCTATTATGGCCAGCAGCCCAATGCCTCCGAGGTGGAAAAGATCCGGGCGCCGCTGCTTCTACACTATGCCGGCCTGGACGCGCGCATCAACGCGGGCATCCCGGCCTTCGTGGACGCGCTGAAGAAGACCAACAAGAAATTCATCATGCACATGTACGAAGGCGCCAACCATGCCTTCAACAACGACACTTCGGAGGCCCGCTACCACAAGCAGGCCGCCGAACAGGCGTGGTCGCGCACGATCGCCTTCGTCAAGGACAACCTCAAGAGCTGAGCGGCGAGCAAGCGTGAACGGCGGCGGCCGCATGGCCGATCAGCCTCCCCGCATCGCCCGCAGAATGGCGGGCATCGCGCCGTTTCATGTGATGGAGCTGCTCGCCCGCGCCCGCGAGCTGGAGGCGGAAGGGCGTTCCATCGTGCACATGGAGATCGGGGAGCCCGATTTCCCGACGCCGGAGCCGATCTGCCGCGCCGGCATCGCAGCGCTCGAGAAGGGGGAGCTGTTCTACACCCCGGCGCTCGGGCTGCCCGAATTGCGGCAGGCGATCGCCGGCTTCTATCGCGCCCGCTACGGCGTCGAAGTCTCGCCCTCGCGCATCATCGTCACTACCGGCTCCTCCGGCGCGCTGATGCTCGCCTGCGCGGTGCTGATCAACCCGGGCGACGAAGTGCTGCTCGCCGATCCGGGCTATCCCTGCAACCGCCATTTCGTGCGCGTGATGGAAGGCGTGCCACGCGCAGTCCCGGTCGATGCGACGAACGACTACCAGCTCGCTCCGGAACCCCTCGCGCGCCACTGGGGACCGCGCACCGTGGCGGCACTCGTCGCCTCACCCTCCAATCCCACCGGCACGCTGGTCTCGACCGAGCGGCTCTCCGCGATGGCCGAGTTCGCGCGCGAGAAGGGCGGCACGCTGATCGTGGACGAGATCTATCACGGACTGGTGTACGAGGGCGACTACACCACGGCCCTGGCCTTCGCTGACGATATATTCGTGATCAACAGCTTCTCCAAGTATTTCAACATGACCGGCTGGCGGCTGGGCTGGATGGTGGCGCCGCAGCGCTACGTGCGCGAGCTCGACAAGCTGGCGCAGAACATTTACCTTGCGGCGCCCACGCCGGCGCAATACGCGGCGCTCGCGGCTTTCCAGCCCGACACGCTGGCGATACTGCAAGCACGCGTAAAGGAGTTCAAGGCGCGGCGCGACTATCTGGTGCCGGCGCTGCGCGCGCTGGGCTTCGATATCCCGGTCACGCCGCAAGGCGCTTTCTACATTTACGCCGGCTGCGGGCGGCTCACGCGCGACAGCTTCGGCTTCGCGCGCGACCTGCTGGAGCAGGCGGGCGTGGCGATCACCCCCGGCATCGACTTCGGCGCCAACGCTCCCGAGCGGCACGTGCGCTTCGCCTACACCAACTCGGTCGAGCGGTTGAAAGAGGGCGTGGCGCGCATCGCGCGGTTCCTCGATCGCTGACGGCGGTGGCACTGTGCATAATGTCACACAGCAGGGTCAACTTGTCGTGACCTGTGGCGTTAAACTAATCGTGGCCGGCACGCGGCCGCATGACATTTATCCAAGGAGGAAAGAGCAATGAAACGGATCCCCCTCATCGTGGCATTGAGCATCGCGCTGTTCGGCCTGCCCGCACTGGCCCAGACCACCGGCACCCAGCCCCCCGGCAGCCCGACGAAGGACGCGGTCAAAGCCGACCGCGACAAAGTCAAAGCCGACCGTGAAAAAGTGAAGGCCGACCAGGCCGAGCTGAAGAAGGACCAGGAACAGCTCAAGAAGGACCGGCAGGCATTGGAAGCCGCGCGCAAATCAGGCGACAAGGCCAAGATCAAGGCGGCGGAGGAAAAGCTCAGGGCCGGCAGGAAGGAGGTCCGGGACGACCGCAGACAGGTCGACAAGGACCGCGAGCGGCTGCACAAAGACGAGAGGAGACTGGAGAAGGACAGGAGGGCGTTACGCGAGGAGCGGGAGCGGAGAGAGCGGCGCGAAGAGAAGATGGAGCGGCGCGAGGACAGACGGGATCGGCACGAAGAAAGAGAACGGCACAGCAAGGGCAAGAAAGATTGGGCACAGTCAGAGAAAAAAGGGCGGGGGCACAAAGACCGGGATTAGTGCGGGGGCGAGCAGGCGAGGCGCGAGCTTTACGCCTTACGCCGACGCGCAACGCAAAGAACGGCCGTCCGTGTTTCGGGCGGCCGTTTTTTTGTGCGGGCGAGCGGCTACAATAACTGTTATTTCGGACGCGGAGCGCTGGAATAACTGCGCGAGTTGGAGCGGACACGAATGCTGCTCAACTTGCGCAGTCCGAGCGTTTTTAATGTATTTTGAATGACGCAAATTATTCTCATCCGCCACGGCGAGACGGAGTGGAACCGCGAGCGCCGCATGCAGGGCCACACTGACACCCCGCTGACCGATGCCGGGCTCGCCCAGGCCGAAGCGCTGGGGAGAAGGCTTGCGGGCAGCCGTTTCGCTGCGCTCTACAGCAGCGACCTGAGCCGCGCCTGGCATACCGCAGTTGTAATTGCCGGGCGCACCGGCCACGAAGTCATCGCCGATCCGCGGTTGCGCGAGCGCGCGTTCGGCATTTTTGAGGGCCTGACCGCCGAAGAGATGGAGGCGCGGCACCCCGAGGAATTCGAGCGTTTTCAGAGCCGGGATCCCGACTACGTGATTCCGGGCGGCGAGAGCGCGCGCGAATTCCATTCGCGCTGTCTCGCGTGCCTTGCCGATATCGCGCAACGCCACTCGGACGGAAGTGTGGTGGTGATCACGCATGGGCTAGTGCTCGACGCCGCATACCGTGCCGCGCGCGCGCTCGCGTTCGATGCGCCGCGCGGCGTGCCGCTGCTCAACGGGAGCCTGAATGTGTTCAGCTACGCGGGCGGCGCGTGGCGCGTCGAATCCTGGGGCGATGTCGGCCACCTTGAACCCGTGAGTCGTGA
>JAHFRO010000229.1 GCA_023266245.1 Betaproteobacteria bacterium
GGCTTAGTTAGTTAGGGCTTAGGGCTCAGGGCTTAGGGCTGAAAGCCTGGAGCCTTGCTCGGGTCTACTTCCCGAAGATCAGCAAATACTGAAACGGCAGAAACGACTCCTGCGTCAGCAGCCGCAGGCCGGCGCGCTCGGCGTCTCGAAGAATCACCGCCGGATCGACGCGCTCTTCCGCCGTCGGGCCGGGTCCCCCATCTCCCCGGGTGAAATCGACGATGCCGACCCGCCCGGACGGCTTCAGCGCGCGTGCGACGTTCGTCAGCAGTGCGACCGGGTTCACGATCTCATGATAGGCGTCGACGATCAGCAGCGCGTCGACGCGTCCGGCCGGCAACCTGGGATCGTCCTGCGTGCCCAGGATTGGCCTGACGTTTCGCAGCCCCTCCCGCTGGACGCGCCGTTCGGTCGAGCGAATCATTTCCGTCTGCACGTCTTCGGCATACACAAGGCCGTTTGGGCCAACGCGGCGAGCCAGTCGCACCGTAAACCAGCCGGCGCCGCAGCCCAGATCGGCGACGACCGCCCCGTCAGCAATGACGAGCGTATCCATGATCTGATCCGGCTTTTGCCATTCGTCCCGATCAGGTCCTTCGAGCAGACCCAGATCGAGCGGCGGGAAAAGACGGCTGTTGCGCGTCTGAGCGCGGGCGTCGTGAGACGGAATCAGCAGGCCCAGGACGATGGCTGCCGCCGCGAGCGTCTTCATGGCGGGCCCTTCACCTTGGCGCCTTGCGGGCTCGCGCCACGCTCGGGCGCGCCGACCACGCCGGGTCTCGTCATGGCTTCCGGATCCAGAATCTGCTGCAAGCGCTCGGGATCGAGGAGCTTGCGATCCAAGGCGAGCTGCCGAATCGGAATCCCGGTTCGGACCGATTCTTTGGCAAGTTCGGCGGTCGCGGCATAGCCGATGTACGGGCTGAGGGCGGTCGCCATGGCCGTGCTTCGTTCGAGCAGCTCACGGCACCGATCCGGATCGGCGACGAGACCATCGATGCAACGCGTGCGAAACGCCCCCATCGCTTCGCGCAGAATGTGAGCGGCATGCAGCGCGTTCCACGCGATGACCGGCATCATGACGTTCAGCTCGAGTTGCCCTGCTTCGCAGGCCGCGGCGATCGTCGCATCGCAGCCGATGACCTGGAAGCACACTTGATTGACCATCTCGGCGATGGACGGATTCACCTTGCCCGGCATGATCGACGATCCCGGCTGGACGGCGGGCAGCGTGATTTCAGACAGGCCCGCCCTTGGTCCCATGCTGAGCAGCCGCACGTCGCTGGCGATCTTCCCCAGCTCGACGGCGAGCCGCCGCATCGCACCCGAATAGGCGAGCACGTCCCCCATACTCTGAGTGATGCGAAACAAGTTCGCCGCCGGCTGAAGATCCAGATTTGTGGCGCGGCGCAAATTGCCGATGACCTGCGTCGTGTATTCGACGCCAGCGTTCAAACCCGTCCCCACCGCGGTGGCGCCCAGATTGAGCTCGCGCAGTTGCAGCGCCGCGTGCGCGACATCCTGCGCACCCCGCGCAATGCACGCGGCGTAGCCGCTGAACTCCTGGCCGAGCGTGATGGGCACCGCATCCTGCAAGTGCGTTCGGCCGGTCTTCAGAATCGTCTGAAACTCCTCGCCTTTTGCGCCGATTGAGTCCGACAGCCGAATCGCCTCGCCAACGAGACCCGCATGGCCAAGCCACAACGCAAGGCGGGTGGCGGCCGGGAAGACGTCGTTCGTGGACTGGCTCATGTTGACGTGATCGTTGGGGTGCACGCGGGTGTAGGTGCCGCGTGGCTGCCCCAGCAGCTCACCCGCCCGATTGGCCAGCACTTCGTTCGCGTTCATGTTGTGGGACGTTCCGGCGCCTGCCTGATAGACGTCCACCACAAAGTGCTCTCTCAGCGCACCGCCCAGAATTTCGTCTGCGGCGCGCACGATCGCATCGCCGATGTCGCGTGCGAGCCGCCCGATCGCGACGTTCGCTTCAGCCGCGGCTTTCTTGATGAGGATCGTCGCAGTGACGAGATCTGCCGGCGCCCGGAGGCCGCTGATCGGAAAGTTTTCCGTCGCACGCAGCGTCTGGATGCCGTAATACGCGTCCGACGGAACCTGACGTTCGCCGAGCGGATCGCGTTCTGTACGGAATGTCACCATAGCCGTGTGATTCCCACTGCCAACTGCCAACCGCGAACTGCCAACTTTCGCCCGTCAAGCTCCTTTTATTATACTGTGCGAATGCTCGCTGCCTTTTCAGACTCAGCCCTGCAGCTCATCATCAAAACGTCAACCGATCTGCCGCCCGACGTGCGCGCGGCGATGAAGACCGCGATGGGGGCGGAACATGCCGAGACGCAGTCCGGTCAGGCCTTGGCCATCATTGCCGAGAACATCGACCAGGCCTCCGAGTGCGAGGGCGCAATCTGCCAGGATACCGGGATGCCGACCTTCGAGGTGAAGGTCCCGGTGGGGACCAATCAGATCTGGATGCGGCAGAAGATCCGTGAGGCAGTCGCGGAAGCCACGCGCCGAGGAAAGCTCCGCCCCAACTCGGTCGATTCGATCACCGGCGAGAACTCCGGGGACAACCTCGGGCCCGGCACACCGATCATCCATTTCGATCAGTGGGAAGAGGACGAGATCGAGATCAAGCTGATCCTCAAGGGTGGCGGCTGCGAAAACATGAACGCGCAGTACTCGGTCCCTTGCGAGCTGCCGCATCTTGGCCGCGCCGACCGCAATTTCGAAGGGGTGCGCAAGTGCATCCTCCATGCGGTCTGGAACGCGCAGGGGAAGGGCTGCAGTCCCGGCGCCGTTGGGGTATGCATCGGCGGAGATCGCACGTCCGGTTACGTTCACGCGAAGGAGCAGCTGTTCCGCACGCTTGACGACATCAACCCCGATCCACGGCTGGCCGAGCTCGAAGCATCCATCATGGGGACCGTGAACAACCTCGGAATCGGGACGATGGGCTTCGGGGGCAACGTCTCGCTGATCGGCTGCAAGGTTGGCGTGCTCAACCGGCTGCCCGCGAGTTTCTTCGTCTCTGTTGCGTACGACTGCTGGGCATTTCGCCGTCTCGGAGTACGGCTCGATGCACGGGACGGTTCCATCAAGCGATGGCTCTATCGCGACCCCTCGCACCCTGTGATCACGATGGCGGATCAGGCCGGCTTTACGCGCACGGGCCGCGAGATTGCGCTCACGGCGCCGGCAAGCGAGGAGCAGATCCGATCGCTGCGTGTTGGCGACGTCGTCATGGTGTCCGGGCGTGTGTATACCGGCCGCGACGCTGTTCATGCCCATTTGATGAAGCATGATCCTCCTGTCGATCTCCGCGGCGCCGTGCTGTATCACTGCGGCCCGGTGGTCCTCAAAACGGCGAGCGGCTGGAAAATCACCGCGGCGGGCCCGACGACAAGCATCCGCGAAGAACCGTATCAGGCCGACATCATTCGCCGCTACGGTGTGCGGGCGGTGATTGGCAAGGGCGGCATGGGCGGCAAGACGCTCGCTGCGCTGAAGGATCACGGCGCGGTATACCTGAACGCCATCGGCGGCGCCGCGCAGTTCTACGCGCGCTGCATCGAGCGCGCGGACGAAGTGTCGCTGATGGAATTCGGAACGCCGGAAGCGATGTGGCACCTCTGGGTGCGCAACTTCCCCGCCATCGTCACGATGGACGCGCACGGCAACAGCCTGCACAAGGATGTTGAGACCGAATCAGGAAAGCAGCTCGAAGCGCTCCAAGGCGTTTATTGAGCCGAGCACAAGTAACGGACGGCCACTCGACATCCGTTCACCTTCACACCGCAATCCCGGTCGCGACGCCCGGAAAAATCGCTCTTCGGCCCCTTTCTCGACGGCCGCTAGGCGCTCACTGCGACCATGCACGCGCCGCGGCCTTATGCCTGCGAGCGATTTT
>JAHFRO010000230.1 GCA_023266245.1 Betaproteobacteria bacterium
GATACGAACCGCGGCAAGGTGGCGGCGTGATCGAGCTCGAGCAGGATTTTCTGCGCGGCTCGTATCCGCCGCTGGTGACGCCGTTCAAGAACGGCAAGGTCGACTACGACGCCTACGCGCGGCTGATCGAATTCCAGGTGAGGGAGGGCACGCACGGCATCGTGGTGAACGGCACTAGCGCCGAGCCGAGCACGCTGACCATCGAGGAGCGCAACCAACTGGTCAAAGTCGCGGTCGAGACTGCCAACAAACGGATTCCAGTGGTTGCCGCCACCGGCTCGCAGTCGCATGCCGAGACGGTGGCGCTCACCGAGTATGCACAGAAAGCCGGAGTTGATGCGCTGCTGATCGTGACGCCTTACTACATCCGCCCACCGCAGCGCGGGCTGGCCGAGTATTACATCGATCTCGGCAAGCGCACGACGCTCCCGCTGATGATCTACCACATTCCTGGCCGCACTGCGGTATCGGTCGATCTCGCCACGCTCGAGCGCATCGCCGGGAAAGTGCCGCATCTCGTCGGCATCAAGCACGCGGTCAACGATCTCGGCTTCGTGACGCAGATGCTCGATCGTTTTGGTTTCGAGTTCCGCGTGTTCGGAGGACTCGAGGAGCTGTCGTTTCCGATGCTGGCAGTGGGCGCCTGCGGCATGATGAACGCGGTGGCGAACCTCGCGCCGCGCAAGGTTGCGCGGCTCTACGAGGCGGTCGCTGCCGGCAACCTGGCGGAGGCGCGCAAGCTGCACTTCGAGTTGTTCGAGCTCAATTGCGCGGTGTTCTTCGACACCAACCCGATCCCGATGAAGTACATGATGAAGCGGCTGGGGCTGATTGCGGAGAACGAGCATCGTCTGCCGATGGTGGCGGCGACGCCAGAGCTCGAGCAGCGACTCGACGAGGTGCTCAAGCGCGCCGGACTGTTGCCGGCCAAAGTCAAACTCGCCTAGACGAGCGCGCCGAAGACGAGGCTCGCAAACCAGGAGGGGAACCATGAAGCACACTCTACACGCGCTGCGGCTCGCACTTACAGTCGCGCTTGCCATCGCGGCGCCGGCGGCGCTAGCGCAGGGCGCCTATCCGAGCAAGCCAGTCAGGCTGATTACGCAGTTTCCGCCCGGCGGCGGTACCGACATCGTCGCGCGCTTGATTTCACCGAAGCTCGCCGAGGCCTTTGGCCAGCAGTTCGTGGTCGAGAACCGCGTCGGCGCGGCTGGCAACATCGGCGCGGACTTCGTGGCGAAGAGCGCGCCCGACGGCTACACCATCCTCGTCGGCAACAACACCATCGTCACCAATCCCGCGGTGCAGAAGACGCCGTTCGACGTGGTCAAGGACTTCGACCCCATCGCTATTGTCGGCGCGACCGCGGTGGCGCTTGCCGTGCACCCGTCGCTACCCGCCAAGTCGGTGCAGGAGCTGATCGCGCTGGCGAAGAAGGAGCGCGGCAAGCTCACCTACTCGTCGTGCGGCACCGGCACCGCGATGCATCTCGCCGCCGAGCTGCTCAAGCAGCTGGCCAAGATCGACATGGTGCACGTGCCGTACAAGGGCTGCGGCCCCGCGATCGCCGACGGCATCGCCGGTCAGGTGCCGATCCTGTTCAATACCATCACCAACACCTATCCGCAGGCGCAGGGCGGACGGCTCAGGATCCTCGCGCTCGCATCCTCGACGCGCTCGCCGGTGGACGCGAGCCTGCCGACCATCGCCGAAGCAGGCTTCGCCGGGTTCGACGCCGACATCTGGTTCGGCTTCCTCGCGCCTGCCGGCACGCCGAAGGAGATCGTCAATCGGCTCAATGCCGAGCTGAGCCGGATCATTCAGTTGCCCGACATCCAGGAGCGGATGAAGGTGCAGCTCTTCAGCACCCGCACCAGCACGCCCGAGCAGTTCGCGAAGATCATCCAGTCGGACCTCGCGCAGTGGTCGAAGCTCGTCAAGGACGCGAACCTCCAGCTGGATTGACCGCGCGATTAACGCCGGGACGGCGAAGTGGGCGAAAGTGGTGAAGAAATCGGACGCCAAGGTGGACAAAGCCCGCGGCGCATAACGGAGATTCGACATGGAACGATCCGAACCGCAGCGCTGGCATGCGATGGGCATCGCCCGCGTGCCGTATCACATCTACACCGATCCGCAGATTTACGTGCGCGAGCAGGAGCGCATCTTCTGCGGCAAGAGCTGGAACTACGTCGGGCTGTCCGCTGAAATCCCCAATCTTGGTGATTTCAAGCGCACCGTGATCGGCGACAAACCGGTGGTGGTGATCCGCGATAACGAGGGCAAGGCCAACGTGGTCGAAAACCGCTGCGCCCACCGCGGGGTGCAGTTCTGCCAAAAGCCGTTTGGCCATGCGAACGAGTTCATGTGCCCGTACCATCAGTGGACCTACAACCTGAAGGGCGACCTGATCGGCGTGCCGTTCCGCCGCGGGGTGAAGCAGCAGGGCGGCATGCCCGCCGACTTCGACGTGAAGCAGCACGGGCTGAGGAAGCTCAAGGTGCATGAGCGGCACGGCGTCATCTTCGCTGCTTTCGCCGACGACGTGGAGCCGTTCGAGCAGTACCTCGGCGAATCGATGCTGAAGCTGTTCGACCGCGTGTTCGACGGCCGCAGCCTCACCGTGCTCGGCTATTCGCGCCAGCTGATCCCGGCCAACTGGAAGCTCATGTTCGAGAACATCAAGGATCCGTACCACGCGAGCCTGCTGCACGTGTTCCTGGTCACCTTCGGCCTGTTCCGCGCCGACAATCCGTCCAAGGTGCGGATGGACAGGACCGGCCGGCACGGGGCGCTGATCTCGGAGAAAGGCGAGCAGAAGAAGACCGAGGACGTCGCTGAGATGAAGTCGTTCAGGGAGCAGCTCAAGCTCGCCGATCCGAAGCTGCTCGAGCCGGTGCGCGAGTTTCCCGAGTACACCGTGGTGATGCTCACGCTGTGGCCCAACCTCATCATCCAGCAGCAGTCGAACACGCTCGCGACGCGCCAGCTGATCACGCGCGGCCCCGGCGAATTCGAGCTGTGCTGGACCTTCTTCGGCTACGCCACCGACAGCGAGGAGATGAAGCAGAAACGCCTGCGCCAGGCGAACCTCATGGGGCCGGCTGGGTTCGTGTCGATCGACGACAGCGAGGTGATGAAGTTCTCGCAGGACGGGATCGCCCCGTATCCGAGCGAGGCGGGCGTGATGGAGATGGGCGGGCGCGACTGGAGGGACGAGGACCACATGGTCACCGAGGGCGTGATTCGCGGCTTTTACGACTACTACCGCAAGGTGATGGAGCTGTGATGAGCGCGGCCGACCTGAACGTGAACGAACTGAAGGCGCTTCCCGCGCGCGAGCTGCGCCTCGAGCTCGAGACACTGTACGCCGAGTACGTCGCGTGCATCGACAGCGACGAGCTGGAGCGCTTCCCGGACTTCTTCACCGAGAACTGCCTCTACAAGATCCAGCCGCGCACCAATTACGAGCGCGGGCTGCCGCTCGCCACATGGCTGTCCGAGTCGCGCGGCATGCTCAAGGACCGGATGGTGGCGATCCGGCAGCTGTCGACGCACGGCCCGCGCCATCTGCGCCACGTCGTGTCGGGCATCCGCATCCTCGGCTGGGACGGGGATGCGCTGCGCTGCGAGGCGAATTACGCGGTGTTCGAGACGCTGCCCGAGCAGCTCACGCGCGTGTTCCAGGTCGGGCGCTACCTCGACCGCATCGAGGTCGATGCGGGCCGCCTGCGCTTCGCTGAAAAGCTGTGCGTGTTCGACAGCGAGCTGATCCCAAACACGCTCATCTATCCGATCTAGCGCAGTGAGCCGTTAATTCGATTGCAAAAACGAGCGCCCGAGTCACGGATGTCATCGGCGCTCTTTGTTACCAGGAAGTGAGGCGAATGGGCAAAAAAAGATCGGCTACGGTGTTGC
>JAHFRO010000231.1 GCA_023266245.1 Betaproteobacteria bacterium
TCGCGTCACGCAGGGTTCACGATGATCGAGCTGATGGTCGCCGTCGTGATCGTCGCCATTCT
This sequence comes from Betaproteobacteria bacterium, assembly GCA_023266245.1. Lineage (GTDB taxonomy): Bacteria > Pseudomonadota > Gammaproteobacteria > Burkholderiales > SG8-41 > SG8-41. The sequence continues at coordinate 63 of JAHFRO010000231.1, forward strand.
CGCGGCGGTCGCGCTTCCCGGGTACAGGGATTACATACTGCGCGGCAAGATCACGGAGGCAACGTCCGGGTTATCCGACTTCCGCGTACGCATGGAACAATTCTATCAGGACAACCGAAAATATGACGGCGCGGGCCTTGGCGGCTGCGGGGCGGCCGCGCCGACTTCGCGCTACTTCGCCTTTACCTGCGTCCCGGCTGCGGCGCCGGCGCAGACCTATATCGCAACCGCCACCGGTGTCGTCGGGGAGGGCATGAGCGGCTTCACCTACACGATCAATGAAACCAACACGCGCCAGACGGGTGCGGTTCCGGCAGGCTGGGCAGGCGCGGGCGGCGGCTGCTGGGTGATACGCAAATCCGGTTGCTAATCGCCATGCACAGAAGGGCCGGTGTCACCGTGATTGAGATGTTGATCGCGCTGGCGATCCTGGCGATCCTCGTCTTCGTGGCGCTGCCGAACTTCACGATGTGGATACAGAACACCAAGATTCGCACCACCGCCCAGGACCTGCTCAACGGCTTGCAGCTGGCTCGGGCCGAAGCGCTCCGGCGTAACGCACGAGTCGAGCTCGCGCTGACCGATGCCGAGCCGACGGTGGCCAATGTCGGCGCCCTGCCTCTGACCAGCGGGAGAAACTGGATCGTGAGAGTGAACACCGGTGGAGCCTACACGGCGGCCGATTTCATTCAAGGCGGTGGGGTCAGCGCCACCGGGGCCACCAATGCTCAGATCAAAGCAGACCGGGATACGAGTTTCGGCCCGGGCTCCAGCGATGTGGATACGGTGATCTTCGGCGGCCTGGGCCAGGCCACCGCTGTGTTTGAGGGAGACGTTCCGTCCTTCCAGGTGGTCAGCATCCAGGTGACCAACCCCGCCGGAGGGGCCTGCGCGGCGGCCGGCGGTTCGATGCGTTGCTTAACCGTGCAAGCAACGATGGCCGGGCAGGTCAGGTTGTGCGACCAGGCACTTGCCACCTTTCCCGCAAATCTCCAGGGCTGCCCTCCTCCTCCTGGTGGCGGGGGCCCGCCGGGCAAAAAATGAGTGGGCTGTCAATCACCATGCGCAGAACAACCGGCTTCACGCTGATCGAGCTGATGATCGCGCTCGCGATCCTCGCGATCCTGGTCTTCATCGCCCTGCCGAGCTACACGATCTGGATGCAGAACACGCAAATCCGCACTGGGGCGGAGGGCATCCTGAGCGGCATGCAGCTGGCGCGCGCAGAGGCGACGCGCCGCAATACCAGCGTCGAGCTGCGCATGAATGCCGCCTCCGGATGGACCGTCACGGTACTGGGCACCGGTGAAGTCGTGCAGTCGCGCGTGGCCGAGGAAGGATCGAAAACCGCGACCGTGACCATCTTGCCGGCGGGAGCGAACAAGGTCACGTTCAGCGGGGTCGGGCGCGTCGTCGCGAACGGCGACGCCACTCCGCCGATCACCGAGATCAAAGTGGATTCGCTGGTGATTCCCGCCGCGGAAAGCCGCGAGTTGTGCGTGACCGTGAGTGGCGCCGGGGTTGTGCGGGTGTGCGATCCGAAGATCGCTGCCGGGGACCCGCGCGCGTGTGTTCCAGCGGTGCCTCCCGGATGTCTGTGAAGCGCGCTGCGGTTTCTAGGAGCAACACGGATGCGATTCGGAAAAACGGGTTCCAAGCAAGGCGGCGCGACGCTGCTCGAAGCGATGATCGGGATTCTGATCTTCTCGCTGGGAATACTCGCGCTCGTCGGCATGATGGCGATCGCCATCAAGCAGACCGCCGAGGCCAAATACCGCGCCGACGCCAGCTTTCTCGCGAACCAGCTGCTCGGCGAGATGTGGGTGAACCGCAGCAATCTCGCCACCTACGCCTACGCCGGCGGCGGCGGCCCGCCCGCGGCGCTGGCGAACTGGGTAACCTCGCTTCAGAACACCCTGCCCGGCATCACGGGGGCGGTGAACCAGCCGATCGTTACAGTCGTCGGCAGCGCGGTGACGATCACGGTGCGTTGGCAGCCGCCGGCCGTCGCGACGCCGAATAACTACATGACGGTTGCCTTCATCACCAACAGTTGAGCCCATGTTTGCAAGACGACATTGCGAGTTTAGCGGGGCCCGGCGCAGCCGCGGCCTGAGCCTGGTCGAGCTCCTGGTCGCGGTCGCGATCAGCTTGATCGCGAGCATCGCGATCTTCCAGGTCTTCGCCGTCTATGAAGGGCAGAAGCGCACCACCACCAGCGGCGGCGACGCCCAGACCAACGCCGCGCTCGGACTGTTCACGATCGAGCGCGACGTGCGCATGGCAGGCTATGGCCTCAACAGCCTCGATTTTCTCGGCTGCGTCATCAACGGCTGGGACGAGCAGGCGGGGGGCGGCACCGCGTTCACCCTGACGTTTGTCCCCGTCCTGATCACCCAGGGCGCAGCGGGCGCGCCCGACACGGTCGAGGTCCTGTACGGCAACGGTGATCTGCTGCCGAATCCCGCGAACATCACGCAGAACATGCCGGACCCGGCGGCGGTATACAAGGTCAGCAACCGCTACGGCTTCCAGGAGGGCAACCTCGTGGTCGCCGCCGAGACCGGCAAGCCCTGCACGCTGGCGCAGGCCAGCAACCTTCCCGGCACGCTGGGGGACACCGACAACGTGATCCACGCCAGCGGGACTTACACCGACCCTAACACCGGCGCCCAGATACCTACGCGCTACAACAAGCCCGCCGGGCTCGGCACCGCGTACACCACCAATGGCAAGCTGTTCAACCTCGGCTCCCTGCCCTTGGACAACGTTTACTCGGTGCAGAACGGCCAGCTCATGCTGCAACAACGGCTCTCCGGGCCGACGACGCTTGCGGCCCAGGCGATCTTCGACGGCATCGTGCAGATCCAGGCGCAGTACGGCAAGGACCTGGTCGGCAACGATGGCATCGTGGATACCTTCGACGAGGTCACGCCCGCGAACCAGGCCGCCTGGACGCAGGTGCTCGCGGTGCGCATCGCGGTGGTCGCGCGCGCGAGCCAGTACGAGAAGGAAGAAGTGAGCCCGGCGACGATCAAGCTGTGGCCGGATTCGGCGGTGGCGCCGACCACCGTGGGCCCGGTGTGGACGCTCACCGCCGATGACCGCCACTACCGCTACAAGGTGTTTCAGACCACCGTTCCGCTGCGCAACATGATTTGGAAGCCCTGACCATGAAGCCCGTACTGCGACCCATGCCCCCATTGCGCCAACGCGGCGTGATCCTGTTCATCGCGCTGATCGTCCTCGTTGCGATGTCGCTCGCCGGCATCGCGATCATGCGCTCGGTGGATACCGCCACCTTGATCGCCGGCAACCTCGCCTTCAAGCAGGGGACGATCCAGTCCTCCGACAACGGCATCGAGCAGGGCTATCAATGGCTGCTGGCGAACCGCCCCACGCTCCCCAATACCAATCTGGCGCAGGGCTATTTCTCCTCGCGCCCCGGCGCCGAGCCCAACTGGAACGACCCCGCGAGTTGGGCAAGCGCGATCCTGGTGGGGACCGACGCGGCCGGCAACACCGTGTCCTACCTGATCCACCGCATGTGCAACTGCGCCAATACGAATTACAACGGAACCTGTGCCGGCGGTGTTCCGCAACAGTGCGCGCTGGACAATCCGGCCGCCACCGCGCCCCCGCCGGGAGCGGGCGACAGCTTCGTCGTCGGCGCTCCGGGCTACCTGCAGGACCCGATGGTCTATTACCGAATCACGGTGCGAGCGCAGGGCCCGCGCAATACCGCGAGCTACGTGCAGTCGATGGTTGCGATCGCACTCTGACACCACGAAACCCGATGGAGAACACCGTCATGAAACCCTCATACCCTGTTCGTTCCCTGAGCACGGC
>JAHFRO010000232.1 GCA_023266245.1 Betaproteobacteria bacterium
AGGTCGTCCGCTAGAGCTGAACCACAAAGGACACAAAGGACACGAAGGAAGAACCAAAATAGAAGCAAAGCTGAATCGCCAAGAGCAGAATTAAACCGCCAAGACGCCAAGGCGCCAAGAGGAACAACAATAAGATTGTTTGAGTTTGTTGCTTTTCCTTTGTGTCCTTTGTGTCCTTGGTGGTTAAAGATTTGATCGCTTCGAAATGAATGCCCCGTCAGCGCAGTCGGTCACTGAAATCCTGGCGGGGAAGGTCGCTGAAACCCTCGCCGGGAAGGCGCTGGCGCTCGCGCCGGCGACGATTCCCCCGTCCGTTCGCGAGCGCGCCGAACAGCTGCTGATCGACGTTGCCGGCCTGTGCGTCGCGGCCCGGGACACCGATTACGTGCGCTCGCTCCTCGCCGCCGTTGACGCGGGCGGCAGCTGCACCGCGATCGGTCACGCTGCGACCTTCGATGCGGCGACTGCCGCCATGATCAACGGCACCGCCGCGCACGGCGAGGACTTCGACGACACCTTCGAAGGCGGGCCGGTGCACAGCAGCGCGGTCGTGATCCCGGCGGTGCTCGCGGCGTGCGAGCGCTTCGGGCGCGACGGGCGCGCGGCGCTCACCGGCATCGTCGCCGGGATCGAGGCGCTGTGCCGGCTCTCCATGGTGGTTCCCAAGGCGATCCACAAGTCGGGCTTCCACCCCACCAGCGTGCTCGGCGCGATTGGCGCGGCGCTGGGGGCTTCGGTCGCGTTGGGGCTCGATCGCAGGCAGACGGTCAACGCGCTCGGAAACGCGGGCAGCCTCGCGAGCGGCATCATCGAGTATCTCGCCGAGGGCGCCTGGACCAAGCGCCTGCACCCAGGCTGGGCCGCACAGGCGGGCATCACCGCGGCGCGCCTCGGTCAGGCCGGGTTCCTGGGCCCGCGCACCGTGCTCGAGGGCACGCACGGCCTGTTTCACGGCTTTGCGCGCACGATCGAAGGGAACTACGGCGTGCTCACCGACGGCTTCGGCGAGAAGTGGTTCATGGAGGCCATCACTTTCAAGCCGTACGCCACCGGCACCATGAACCAGCCGTACATAGACTGCGCGCTGCGGCTCGCCGCGCGCGGCATTCGCGCCGAGGCCGTCGCCGAAGTGCTGTGCGAGACGGCGGAGGGCTACGTGCACCGGCTATGGGAGCCGCTCGCGTCCAAGCACCGGCCGGCCAACGCGTATGCCGCGAAGTTCAGCACGCCGTTCAATATCGCGGTCGCATTCGTTACCGGCGGCGCCGGGCTCGAAGCGTTCAGCGAGAAGACGGTGCGCGACCCGCGCATCCTTGCTCTCGCATCCAGGGTGCGCTACGTCGTGGATCCGGCGAATCCGTACCCCAAGGCCTACACCGGTCATATCCGCATGACGCTGAAGGACGGACGGGTATTCGAGGAGCGCCAGCCGCACATCCGGGGCGGGGCCCACGAGCCGCTCACGCGCGCGGAGATCGAGGCCAAATTCCGCGGCAACTGCGAGCACGGCGGCTGGCCGCGGGAGCGCGCGGCGCAGTTCCTTGAGAGTGTGCCAATGCTGTTCGACAGTCCGCTGGACCTTAAGCCGCTACGCGGGTAAGAACCCAAACCTCTCACCGCGAAGGACGCAGAGGACGCAGAGGAAAATCAAGAACTGAACCACAAAGGACACGAAGAACACAAAGAAAAGCAAAGAACAACTGCACTGAATCCTGAATCCCGAATCCTGAATCCTGCTTCTGAAACCGCCAAGGCGCCAAGACGCCAAAGGAGAACAAAGATAGACGAGAGAGTGATAGACGAGAGACGAAAAGACGGGCACGGGCGCGCCCGTTTTCTTTTGCATGGAGGGGCACCATCGAACCGGTGAATACGGCATTGAGCGCAAATAGCCGCTTTGCCAGATCAATCCCCACCGTTGTAACCTTATCCATGGCTTCCCTTCTCTCCGTTGACAACGGGGTGCGCCGCAACTATCGCCAGATCGAGGTGCGTCCGATCACCGGTGCGCTCGGCGCCGAGATCCAGGGCGTGGATATCGCGCGGCCCCTCGAAAGCGAAGTCGTTTCGGAGATCCGCCAGGCCTTCCTCGACCATCTGGTGATTTTCTTCGGTAACCAGAAACTCACACCGCAGGAGCAGCTCGCCTTCGCGCAGCGGTTCGGCGAGCCCATGGAATACCCGCAGCTGAAGGGACTGCCCGAATGTCCGCTGGTCACAGCGGTGATCAAGCTGGAGCACGAGCGGGTGAACTTCGGCGGCGTGTGGCATTCTGACACCACCTATCTGGAACGTCCGCCGATGGCGAGCATGCTCTACGCCGTCGAGATCCCTCCCTACGGCGGCGACACGCTTTTCGCCAACCAGTACCTGGCCTACGAGACCCTCTCGGAGGGTCTTAAGAACACGCTCGACGGCCTGGTCGGCATCAACACCTCGACGAAGGCCGAGGCCTCGAGGACGCGGGAGGACCGCTTGCGCGACACAGGCGCGGAGTTGAAGGTGCGAGTCGGCGAGCATCCTGTCGTGCGCACGCACCCGGAAACCGGGCGCAAGGCGCTCTACGTCAACGTCGGCCACACGACGCACTTCAGGGGCTGGACGGAGTCGGAGAGCCGGCCTCTGCTCGACTATCTGTTCGAGCACCAGGTAAGGCCGGAGTTCACTTCCCGCTTTCGCTGGCAGCCCGGCTCCCTCGCGTTCTGGGACAATCGGTGCGCTCAGCACAATCCAGTGAATGACTATCACGGCTTCAGGCGCGTCATGCATCGCGTCACGCTGGCCGGCGACACGCCGTACTGAGCGCCGGTCGGCATTCGGGGACCTGATGATGAAGATGAAGATAAGGGTTACGCCACACCGCATGCTGAGCGCTCGCGACCGCACTTAATAAGAGGAGGAAACCATGTCAGGATGTCTACACCCCACTGCCTGCCGGCTGTGCGCCGCAGCGCTCATCGCAACGGCGAGTCACGCCGCGGCGCAAAGCTATCCGGTCAAGTCGATCCGCATGATCGTGCCGAGCACCCCGGGCGGCAGTGTCGATACGCTGGCGCGCCTCGTCGCGCAGAAAATGACCGCGAGCCTCGGGCAACAGGTCGTGGTCGAAAACCGCTCCGGTTCCGGCGGAGTGGTAGGGACCGAGGTCGCCGCGAAGAGCGCGCCGGACGGATACACGCTGCTCATGGCTTACGGCAGCCACGTCATCAACCCCACCCTCTACCCGAAACTGCCGTACGACACCGTCAAGGATTTCGCGCCGATCACCCAGGTCGCGGTGCAGCCGCTGTTGGTCAACGTGCACCCCGCGCTGCCGGTGAAGTCGGTGAAGGAACTGATCGCGCTCGCCAGGGCGCGCCCCGGCGAACTCAACTATGCCTCCGCCGGCAGCGGCAGCGGCGGCCATCTGGCCACTGAGATATTGAACATGATGGCCGGCATCAAGATGACGCACGTGCCGTACAGGGGCTCTGCCCCTGCGATGTTCGATCTGGTCGCCGGCAACACGCAGCTCATGATCCTCACGCTGATCACGTCGCTGCCCCATGTGCGCAGCGGCAGGCTGCGCGGGATCGCGATCACCAGCGCCACGCGTTCGCCCGTCGTTCCCGAGGTGCCGACAGTGGGGGAGACCGTGCGCGGCTATGAAGTCGTGGTGTCGTATTTCCTGCTCGCTCCCGCGCGCACGTCCCATGAGGTGGTGAGCAGGCTGCACGCCGAGACCGCGAAGGCGCTGAAACAGCCCGATGTGGTGGAACGGCTCGCGCGCGACGGCGCCGATCCGGTGGGAAACACGCCGGAGCAGACCGCGCGCTATATCGCGGATGAAATGGTGAAATGGGGCAAAGCGGTTAAGGCCTCCGGAGCCCGGGCGGACTGAACCTCAATGAGCGC
>JAHFRO010000233.1 GCA_023266245.1 Betaproteobacteria bacterium
TTCGCGAGCGATGCGGCAAAACCCGCGTAATTATGCTTTCCATGTACTCCGACCCGGTCCACGTCTATCACGCACTGCTGGCCGGCGCGACTGGATACGTTGTCAAGAAATCGGCCGCGAAGGAAGTCGTGGACGCGATCAGGGTGGTCCACAACGGAGGGCGCTACCTCAGCAAAGCGTTGGCCGATAGTGTGATCGATCAGGTCGTGCATAAAACCGCTGCAGAAGATCCAGTGGAACGCCTCAGTTCCCGCGAGCGGCAGGTGTTGCAGATGCTCGCGGAAGGACATGTCGTCGCGGATATCGCTACCACCCTGTCGCTTTCACCAAAGACCGTGGAAACCTACCGCGCCCGGATGATGGAGAAGCTCGATATCCACGACTTTGCCACTCTCGTCAAGTTCGCGATCCAGCACGGCATCACCTCCCTCGAATAGCGCTGGTCCCGCGCCCTTTGAAGGATCCGCAGCGCCGGCGGGCATGGCAAGCAACACGGCGGCATCAATGACAGAACGGCTCAGAGATTCCTCAAGTTGATTCTCCCCGATCGAGTACTGCTCGTTCGCGACCGGTGTGGCATCACGGGCGAGAGGCAAGCAAAGAGCAGCCGCAACGCATGCGCGGCGTATTGTCACCGTCTTCACCCTGCTTGGCCGCGACCTGAGTCCCGACCCGGAGCGCTTTATCGCCCAATGCCGCTGGCTGCTCAAGACTTACCCCACCGCTATTGCCGGCATGAAACACAGGGCGGGCGACTGGAGGAATACCAAGACGCTCCTCGACGCCTTCGCGAAAGACGGCTTCGACGTGTTCCTTGGAAGCGAGTCGTTCCTGCTGGCCGGCTTGCGAAACGGCGCAGTGGGATGCATCTCGGCGATCGCCAACGTCAGTCCTGCAGCGATCGACAAGCTCTATCGCGAGTGGCAGAAGCCCGATGCGGACCCGCAGCAGGTAGAATTGAACGCCGTGCGCAAGACTGTAGGACAGCAGGTGATGATTCCCGCGCTAAAGCAGGTGGTCACGTACTACGCAGACGATTGGAAATGCGAGACGGTGCGCCCGCCGCTCGTCGACCTGACGGCCGAGCAGGCGAAGAATGTGATCGACGGCTTGAAACGGCTGGACTTCACGACAACGGGTTTGGGCCGCAGCGCGACGCGTGCGGCGGCCTAGCGAAGATCGCTCGGGTTTTCACGTTTTCGCCCGAATATTGCCTCCATCTGCTCGGCAAACTTCATCGGGTCACGTCCATTCTCGAACCTGACGTGCGGCACCGTGGGTATCTCGAATGTCCGGTTTACCATCTCGGCATAGTTTTTCGACGCTATGTGTCCGGGTCTGTTTTCCAACCTCGACAATATCAGGTCGTCCGGGGCATCAACCCAGACATATTCGATGGAGGGAACGGCTTCCAGAATCCTTTCGCGGAGCTTATTGCGGAACAGGGCTTGTGTAACGCAAATATCCTTGTTGGTAAGCATGAGACGCTTTATCGTGGCGATAATGGCTTCAGCGTAGTCCTCCCTCATTTTCTCAGTGACGCCTCCCTGATTTTCTATCGCTCTCCTGAAATGTTCCGGAAGATCCCAATCTGCGTCATGAAAATGGAATCCATAGGCAACGCTTGAACACCTACCTATGTACGTCTTTCCGGACCCAGCCTTGCCGAACAATAGCTTGATCATGCTCCGCATGCCGTACGTCGAGTTCGAGATGACGGAAGGAAACCCAGCTCCGGGGTAATCGGGACGCCCCCGGCCGGTCCCGCGGCGCATTATATTCCGGATAACGACAGGAAAATCAAGCATGACCTGGAAGTTGCGCGTCAAGCCGGCGTGCATCTCGGAGCGCTAGATCACGGTGCCCGTGGCCGCTGTGGTTCTGCCACATGCGAGGTCGCGTGCGCATCGCCGCTGCCGAGCGCGGCAGACGCGTCGCAGTTCTATTATCTGCCCCAGTCGGTGCGGGCGACAGCGAGTCCCGCCAGCGTCCCGAGCACCACCATGCCGAGCGCGATCAGGGCGAAGATCGTGTGCAGTCCCGCGCCCGCTACGACCAGGGCGAAGCCCCCGCACACGACGGTCACGAGTCGCGCGGTACCCGCGAGCACGGGCAGCAGCACCTTGCCCGCGCCCTGCGAGGCGAAGTAGAGCGTGATGCCCAGGGCGAGGAACGGGTAGGTCAAGCCCACCGTGCGCAGGTAGCGGCCGCCCGCGTCGAGCACCGCCGGGTCGGCGCTGAAAATTTCCACCCAGGCGTGCGGGAAGATCGTGACCGCCGCGCCGATGGCGAGGCTCACGCCGCAGGCGAGCGCGGCGCCGACCCAGGCGATGCGTTTCGCGCGCTCGGCGCACGCGGCGCCGATGTGCGTGCCGACGAGCGCGACGAGCGCCTGGCCGACGGCGAAGATCAGCAGGATCTGCAGCAGCTCGAGCCTCACGCTGACGCCGTAGCCCGCCAGCGCGGCGGCGCCGAAGCGGCCGACGAATCCGGTGACGACCACCGCGGTGAGCACCGTCTGTACTGCGGACACCACCGAGATCGCGCCCACGCGCAGGATTTCGCGGAACAGTCGGCCTTCGAGCCGCAGATCGGCGGCGTGCGGCCGCAATGCGCTTGTGCGCCGGAGCACGATCCAGGCCAGCACGACGGCCGCCAGCCCGAAGGTGGTAAGGTAGGCGATGCCCGCGCCGGCGATGCCGAGCCGGGGCATCGGCCCCCAGCCGAGGACGAGCGATCCCGAGAGCGGCAGGTGCACGCTCGCCGCGGCGATCATGGCGAGCGCGGGTGCCAGGGTGTTGCCGGTACCGCGCAGCATCGCCGAAAACGTGTTCGCCAGCCATACCAGCACCGCGCCGGCGAATACGACATTCGAATAGGCGAGCGCCGCCTCGAGCGTCGCGCCCTCGCCGCCGAGCAGGCGGTAGAACGGCCGCCCGAGCGTGAGCAGCAGCAGCGTGAAGGCGGCTCCCATGGCGGCGGCGATCGCGAGCGCGTGCACGACGAGCCGCCGCGCGGTGACGAGGTTGCCCGCGCCGAGAGCGCGCGCGATCGCCGAGGACACCCCGCCGCCCATGGCGCCCCCCGAGGTCATCTGCAGCAACATCAGCATCGGGAAGACCAGCGCAAGGCCGGCAAGCGGAACGGTTCCGAGGCGCCCGACGAAATATGTGTCGCCGACCGGGACCATGGTCTGGAACGCGACCAGCAACAGGCCCGGCGCGGAAAGCCTCAGGATCATCGGCAGCATCGGCGCGGAGAGAAGCCTCTGAGTGCGCGGCGAAACGGCGGGGCGGGGGCTCGCGCTCATGAGACAAGCGTATCAGGACGGAGCGCGGCAGGACCGCAGTTTCGCTCGCGGCTCAGGCGTCGGCGAGGCGCTCGAGGCGCTCGAAGACGCGCGGCCCGCTCGCGAGCGCGACCGCCCAGCCGGTCAGCACGCCGAGTGCGGCTCTAGCGCGCCGAACCGCGAATCGTTCTCGCGCCCGCCGCGCACTTGCCGCACAATGCTGACGACGTGTTCGGCGCGCCGCTCGAGGCGCCGCGCTAGCTGCCGGTCGAGCGAACGATAGGAAAATCAATCCGGCACCGATCTCGCCGCACCGAGCCCACGTGCCGGTAGCATGTGCGACCGATCTTGCAGAGCGTGCAGAACGCGCCTCATGTTCATGCTTTCGTTCTCCTCCCCAGGAGAAATCCGCGATCCGCGCAGGTCGTGAGCGGGATCGCCGGTCAATTACCGTGCAATCTATTCCGACCGCGAGAGCAAGGCTAGCACTTTCCCGCACCCCGGCTGCTACGAGGCGTTTTTCCATACGAACCCCTCACCTGTCAGGAAAACCCGGACGCCAATTGTCGGCT
>JAHFRO010000072.1 GCA_023266245.1 Betaproteobacteria bacterium
CCTCGGGAACCTCCACCAATCTTCCGGTCGTGACGTCGTAGATATACCCGTAGATAGGGATGTCACCGGGAACTAAAGGATGATTTCGAATGCGCCTCACGTCTGCGACCACGCTTTTGGATGGCTCCTTGATGGTGAGCCAATCCATAAACTGACCTTCTGTGGATCCAGGTCCTGCCCCGGTATCGCGCCAGACCTTTCCATCAAAGGTGGCAGTCTTCAGGCTACTTGCGAGCAACTCACGCATGATCTCGTCAGTAAACAACTCCATGCCACAGTTCGTGTGATGGATGACAAACCATTCGCGTGTGCCTAGCAGTTTATAGGAGATGACTAACGACCGTATGGCGTCATCGCTAGCCCGGCCACCCGCGTTTCGGAATACATGGGCGTCCCCTTCAGCGAGTCCCGCATACTTGGACGGCTGTAGTCGCGCGTCCATGCAAGTGAGGATCGCGAACTTGCGGGCTGGCGGCAAGGGTAATTTGCCCTTGTCACCAAAGCTTTCGGCATAGCGGGCATTCGCCGCCAGAACTTCTTCAAGTACCTTGCTCATTTTGTTCCCTCCTTCAGCAAAATTTACTGGGTAAACAGTCCTCCCTTTCAGGCAGCGGCTTGTTGTTATCCACGACTCTTTGTCACAAAACCTAACGCTCATGGTGAGCGGCCGCGGCGAGCGACTGCGAGCCAGCGGTCCGCTCGAACATGTTGTTATGCGGATTGAAGCTGGGCCGATCGACGAAGGAGTGAGGTTGTGACACGGCGCGCCTGCCCCATCCGCGTCTGCATCGGTTCCCTACTGTCCGGCCAGCTGTTGCGCGATGAAGGCTCTCATCAAGCCGAGCGCACGGTCCAGGTTCGCGCCGGCCGTATTGACGAAGTTGTGAGGAGCGCCAGGCAACAGCTCCAGCTGAATCTTGCCGCCCGCAGCGCGATATGAAGCCGCGAACCGCTGTTGCATCTCCGGGCCATTCCCGTCCGCGCTGCCCTGGAGCAGCAGGATCGGTGGCAGCTTGACCGACTCGTGACGGTCCAGGATGAGTTGCGGATTCCCCTCCTGAAGGCTCCCGGCCGGCGAAAAATAGATGTCAAAGCCTTTCAACGCAGCATTGTTGCCGGCCTGCTGGTTGTACGCTCGCCGACCAAGCGGGTCTGAAAGCGGGTAGGCGACGATGATGTAGTCAGGACTGGCGCTGTCCGGTGAGACCCCGGCCAACGGCAGCGCCGCGTATCGAGGGTCGGAAGGGCGCAGGCCATTCAGTAAGACCAGATGTCCACTGCTCGAAGAGCCGAACACGCCGACAATCCGCGGAGAGGCGTTGAACTTCGACGCGTTGGCTCGAAGCCAGCGAAGTGCAAAGTTAACGTCCGCAACCGAGTCGGGGTAGTGGTGTTGGGGACTCTGGCGAAAATCGATGGCGACGACCACCATGCCCATCGCGGCGAGGGCTTTGTCCATGAGTGCGTGTTCATCTCGACGAACGTCCTCACGCACCCAGTTTCCGCCATGAACATCCAGAATGGCAGGGAACGGGCCTGGGCCCTCGGGCTGGTAGATGGTGGCCTGGAACGTCTTCCCACCTACCTGCAGGTAGTCAACATCTCGCGTGTGGAAAGCCACCGGCTCACTGGCCAAACGCAGTGCGCGCGCAGTGGCTGCGGCCGAGGCCGACGTTGCTGGGGATGGTGGCTGGACGGCCAATTGGCCACACCCGGCCAGACTCAAGACCAGTGACACAAGCACCCACGGACGGCACCGCATGGGATCTAAAAGCATAATGCACCTCCCTGTAGCGTGCGGGAACACAGTCCACGTTAGTCCATACAGCCTCCGGAGCCGCTGGAGGTCCCGGATCCGTTTTCCCCACGGCGATCGCCTCGACCTGCGTGATCTCGCCGACGATCTCGTAGGGCATCGGCGCCCATTATGGCTCCGCGTCGAGCGGCGCGCTATCGCCGACCCGTCCTAGTCCTATCCCGCGACTCCTGGTGCTGCGCCGCGCCTCATCTGCCGCATAACAAGATGTGGACGACCTAATTGTCGTCTTTAAATACCCCAGATGTGGGGTGTAACACATCCAGAGCCACAGTAACTTGTTGATCCATGACGCTGTCAACTTTGATATGCGTCATAACGTTGCGGGATATTAGACCCCTCCAGCCAATTGCTGTCTAACCTTGGCGCCTTGGCGATTTCAGAAGCAGGATTCAGGATTCAGTGCAACCGTTTTTCTTGTTTTCCTTTGTGTCCTTTGTGTCCTTCGTGGTTCAGCTTTTATTTTTCGTTTTTCCTTGGCGTCCTTGGCGTCTTGGCGGCTAATTTTATCTACCGCCGCAGGCGGAAATAGATCTCCGGCAGCTTGTTGGGCAGGCTGTTGATGTGGTCGAGCACGAGGTAGTGGCCGCGCCCGAAGATCTGCGGCAGGTACTGGTTCGCCATGGTGTCCACGGTAATGCAGAACGGGTGCACGCCCCTCGCCACCGCTTCCTTCACCGCCATGCGGGTGTCCTCGTGGAGATACCGCCGGTCGCCGCCGTCGTCGTAGTCCTCGGGGCGGCCATCGGAGAGTATGAGCAGCAGCCGGCGCCGGCTTTCGATGCCTTCGAAGCAGGCGGTGGCGTGGCGGATCGCCGCGCCCATGCGCGTGGCAAGCCTTCCCGACATGCCGCCGATCTGGCTGCGGATGTCCTGCGAGAGCGGCTCGTCGAAATCCTTGATCGTGTAGTAGCTCACGTTGTCGCGGTACTTGGAGCAGAAGCCGGCGATCGAGTAGGCGTCACCGACTTCCTCCATGCTCTCGGCGAACAGCAGTACGCCCGCGCGCACGCGGTCCACCAGCCGCCCGCCGCCTTCCGGCAGGTGCTGCATGATGGAGGTGGACATGTCGGCGAGCAGCGTCACCGCGATCTCGCGCTGGCGCATCTCGCGGCGGCGGTAGATCGCCGGCTTGGGCGAGTATCCGGCCTGCTTCTCCACGATGTAGCCCACCACCGCGTTGATGTCCATGTCCTCGCCGTCGAGCTGGCGCAACCGCGGCGCGAGCCGCGTGGGTTTCTGCGCCTGGATCGCCTTCTTCAGTCGCCGCAACGCTATCGCGTACTGGTTCATCAGGCGGTTGGTCTCCGCCATGTTGGATTCCGCGAGCTTTTTCTCCTGCACCCAGCTCCAGTTGCGCTTGTAGCGCGTGTCACGATAGTCCCATTCCGGGTACGGCACGCCCTTCTCGGCGGTCCGATTGCCGGGGCGCTTCTCGTCGGTGCGGCCGCTCGACTGGGTTGAGGCGCCGCTCGAATCGCCGAAGCCGGCGATCTCCTGCTTCTTGCCGCCGTCCTGCTGGTTGCCGGTTTCCGCGTTCTGCGGCGCTTCACTTTGCTCCTCGCCGTTTTCCTGCGGCTGCTGCTCGCCTTCGGCGCCGGACCGGGTCTGCTGTTGCGGGTCCTGCCGCTGCTGCGGGTGCACCAGGCGCGTCGCGTTCGGCCCGCGCCCGGGGAGGTACGCGGCGTGGAAGGCCTCGAGGTCGGACACGCGCGGCAGATCGTCCCCCGGATAGATCGCGGTGGCGATGCGCCAGGCATCGGCCACCGTCGCCGCGGGATGGAGCAGCGGCGCAAAGCGCTCGTCGCGCACGCCGTCGTTGCAGCTGGCCGCGAGCGCCTGCTCGACGCTTTCCATCGCGAGCCCGTAGTAGATGCCGGTTTCCGGATGGCGCGTGCCCTGCCGTGCGGTGGAAAGCAGCCGCTGCAGATAATTCGGCACGAGCTGCTGGATGCGGTAATCCACGCGCAGGTCTTCGCACAGGTCGAAGATGAGCTGGAACCTCGGTGCATCGTCGCCATAGCTGGCGAACAGCGGCGCCCACGATACCGGCCCCGCTTCCGGAAACTCCACTCCCGCCTCCCCGAACAGCTCTTTCATCGAGAGGCGGTCGAAGGTGCCGAAGCGCAGGTGGCCCGCGGCGTGCAGCACCGCGAGCACCGCTTCGTCGCGCCCCGGCATCACCGCGGGAAAGAACATGGCCCTGCCGTCGGTTTCGACGAACGGCCGGCCCTTCTCCGGCGACCAGCTGCTCTCCTTCAGCTCGAAGCCGCAGCCGTACCACACGTCGAGCAGCATCGAGAGCAGGCGGTTGCGCTCGCTCAGGCGGAAGCCCGGCAGATGTTCCAGCAACAGCGCCAGGCTTTCCTCCGACTCGAGACGGAAATAGGCTTCGCCGCGCGCGCGTCCCGACTGCATGATGTCGGCGCCGCGCAGCGCCCACGGCAGGATCGCCTGCGGGCCAAGGAGGTTCCTCACGCGGATCGCACCCCTGAGGTAGGTCGCGAGCAGCAGCTTGCGCGATTCGAACAGCTCTTCCGCAGGCTGAGTGAGCTGCTCGATGCCGGTGATGCCCTGGCGCCCCGAGAGGTCCACCACCGGCGTCATGAAATAGGCGCAGCCGCTGTCGATCTGCCGGCCGCACCACACGAAGCCGATCTCGGCCCAGCGCCGCTGCCCGGCGTGGCCGAGCGAGCCGTAGGCGCGCGGCAGGTTGATCATGAAACCTTCCAGCGCGCGCCATGCGTTGCGCCAGCGCGTGAACTGCAGCGCCTGCTCGGTCCACGGCAGCACGGTTTCGGAAACTTTCTCGGCCTCGCGGCTGCCGCGGATGAAGGCCTTGCCGGCCTCGCGGTCGTAATCGGAGAGCTTCCTGCAGGCCATGATCCAGGCAAGCGTCACTTCTTCGCCGTGCGGGTGGATCGCCGGCAGCATCTGCTCGACCTCGCGGTGCGCGACGAAGCTCGTGTCGCGCAGCTGCAGCAGCAGCTCGTTGATCGCGGCCTGTTTGGAGGAGATCGTCATTCCCGGCGGAGCTTCACCTACGCGCCGAAGTGCGCCTGCACGATCTCCATCAGCGCTTCGGCAAGCTCTTCATCGTCGGTGATGGGATTGACCATCGCCACCCGGCAGGCGGCGATGGGGTCGAGGCCGGCGTTGATCATGTTGGCGGAGTAGACCAGGGCGCGCGTGGAGGTCGCTTCTTCCAGCCCGTGGTCCTTGAGCAGCCGCGCCTTGCGCCCGGCGGCGACCAGCTGGTGCGCCATCTCGGTCGAGATGCCCGGCGCCTCGTTCAGGATGATCTTGCGCTCGATGTCCTCCGGCGGGAAATCAAAGTTGATCGCGATGAAGCGCTGCTTGGTGGAGGGCTTGAGATCCTTCAGCACCGTCTGATAGCCCGGGTTGTAGGAGATCACCAGCATGAAGTCATCGTGCGCTTCGATCTCCTGCCCCTTTTTCTCGATGGTGAGCTGGCGCCGATGGTCGGTGAGCGAATGGATCACCACCGTGGAGTCGGTGCGCGCCTCGACGATCTCGTCGAGATAGCAGATCGCCCCCGCCTTCACCGCGCGGGTGAGCGGGCCGTCCTGCCAGACGGTTTCGGCGCCTTCCAGCAGGAAGCGGCCGACGAGGTCGGAGCTGGTGAGGTCCTCGTGGCAGGAGACGGTCACCAGCGGGCGCTTCAACTGAAACGCCATGTACTCGAGGAAGCGCGTCTTGCCGCAGCCGGTGGGGCCTTTCAGCATCACCGGCAGGCGCTTCTTGTAGGCGGCCTCGAACACCGCGATCTCGTTGCTCTGCGGCTCGTAGTAGGGCGCGACATCGCCCGGCTGCGGCACCTGCACGATGTCGCGTTCCACGCCGCGGATGCGGCTGATCACGTTCTTCATTTAACCCTCAAGACCCATTAACCGCCAAGACGCCAAGGACGCCAAGAAACACAAACCGGCGCTGCATGCGGGTTTATCCGGTTAGACAGCGCCCGGCATAAGCCAAATCCGCGTTTATCGCCGTGGATTCGCGGTTCCAGTTCGTGTAACAGCCGGCACCCATCGATATTGTAGGCTACAGCAGGGGTTGAGGAAACATCCGTAAGTCATTGGTCAAGCCGACAATTCATCCCTCATCCCTTCGCTACAGCACCACCGGCCGGTCCGGCAGCTCATCGGGATTCGCGCCGCGCGGCGGGAAGTGCCGCGCGAGCAGCGCGGTGATTTCCCTGATTCCCTGCAGCACGCCTCCCTCGAACCGTCGCGCGCGAAACGCCTCTTCCATGCGGCGGCAGATCGCGTCCCACTCGTGCTGTTTGACTTTCGCGCTGATGCCGCGATCGGCGACGATCTCGATGCGGCGGTCCACCAGCTGCAAGTAGATCAACACGCCGCTGTCGTGCTCGGTGTCCCACACGCGCAGTTGCGAGAACACTTCGCGTGCGCGGTGGCGTGGCGTCATGCCTTTCAGGAGCGGCAGAAGATCGAGCCCCGCATCCACCGCAAAGCGCAGCTCGCCTTCATGGGAGCTCTCGGATTCCTTGATCGCGGTCTCGATGCGTTTCAGCGTGGCCCGCGGAAACGCGCGATGGATGATCCACTGCGGCGCGAACAGGTGCTTCAGTATGCGTTTCGCGCTCATCACCAGCTCCCTCCCGCACCGCCGCCGCCGGAACCGCCGCCGCCGCCGCTAAAGCCCCCGCCCCCCGAGGACCAGCTCCCGCCGGAGGACCCGACTCCCCCCGAGTAGCCGCCCCAGCCGCCGCGCGTGCCACCGAAGAGGGAAACGATGAATGCGATGATGGCGACGATGACGGCGATGGCGAGCGCGCCGATGATCGTCCATGCGATCACGCCGGTGATGACGCCGATGAGGCCGGCGCCGACGAACCTGCCGAACAACGCACGGAGGAAACTGCCGATCACGAACACGAGGATGAAGCCGATAATCAGCAGATTCTCGAAATCGGCAAAGCCGAACCCGGTCTGCTGGCGGGATTTGGGCGGCGGGAACGGCTCGCCGTCGATGAGCCCGATCATGCGGTCCACGCCCGTGGTGATCCCGCCGTAAAAATCGCCCTGCTTGAAGCGCGGCACAATGGCTTCATCAACGATGCGTTTGGCGATCGCGTCCGGGATCGCGCCTTCCAGCCCATAGCCCACTTCGATGCGCAGCTTGCGGTCGTTTTTCGCAATGACCAGCAGTGCGCCATCGTCCACGCCCTTGCGGCCGAGTTTCCACGCATCGAAGACGCGGATCGCGTACTGCTCGACGGTTTCCGGCTGTGTGGTAGGCACCAGCAGTACAGCGACCTGGCTGCCCTTGCGCGCTTCGAGTGCTGCGAGCCTCTGCTCGAGCGCGCTGCGCTGATCCTGGGAAAGCGTGGAAGTGAGGTCAGTGACACGCGCCGTGAGCGGGGGCACCGCCACCTGCGCGGCGACCGCCACGGCGTGCAACAGCAAAGCCGCGGTCACGACTTGCGCGAGCCGGGCCATGAATCCTGTCTTATTCGGCGGGCGCCACTGGGGCCTACTTCGCGGCGGGCTGCGGCGCCGGCGCGCCAAAGTCCACCTTGGGCGCCTTGCTGATTTCCTTCTCGTCCTCGACCGTGAACTGCGGCTTCTCCTTGAAGCCGAACAGCATGGCGGTAAGGTTGCTCGGTAATGAGCGCACCACCACGTTGTATTCCTGCACCGCCTTGATGTAGCGGTTGCGCGCCACCGCGATGCGGTTCTCCGTGCCTTCGAGCTGCGCCTGTAGGTCTCGGAAGTTGGCATCGGACTTGAGCTGAGGATAGCGTTCCACCACCACGAGCAGGCGCGCCAAGGCGGAGGAGAGCTCGCCTTGAGCAGCTTGAAACTTCGCGAACGCCTGCGGATCGTTGATCAGCTCGGGCGTGGCCTGGATCGCACCCACCTTGGCGCGCGCGTTGGTGACACCGAGCAGCACCTGCTGCTCCTGCGCGGCGAACCCCTTCACCGTATTGACGAGATTCGGCACCAGATCGGTGCGGCGCTGATACTGGTTGATGACCTCGGCCCACCCCGCCTTGATCTGCTCGTCGGTGGACTGAAGGGTGTTGTAGCCGCAGCCCGACAGCAAAAGCGCCGCCGCTAGCGCAAGCAAAGTCACGATCCGTTCGACCATGGTGGGCTCCCTATGTGATTTCTATATTAGATGGAGGCGGCGGCGCTTTTTGCAAGTCACTCATCACCCGCACCGCGAAACACAGGTCCACCCACCCTTTCGCCTTGTCGGGAAGATTGCGCAGCAGATACGCGGGGTGATAGGTGACGATCAGGGGTATGCCGCGAAATTGGTGAATCTGTCCGCGCAGGCTCGCAATGCTCGCGTCGCGCGCGAGCAGATTGACCGCTGCGACCTTGCCGAGCGCCACGATCAATCTGGGCCTGATCAGCTCGATCTGGCGGTGCAGGTAGGGCTCACAGGCAAGCGCCTCGCGCGGCTCGGGACTGCGGTTGCCGGGCGGCCGGCATTTGATTAGGTTCGCAATGTAGACGTTCTGCCCGCGTTTCAGATTGATCGCGGCGAGCATGCTGTCGAGGAGCTTCCCCGCCTGTCCCACGAAGGGCTCGCCCTGCGCGTCTTCCTCGGCGCCGGGGCCTTCTCCCACGAACAGCCAGTCGGCGTTTTCGTCGCCGACGCCGAACACCGCCTTGTTGCGCTTCTCGTGCAGCGGGCAATCGGTGCAGGAGGCGACCCGCGCCTTGAGCTCGGCCCAGGCGAGGCCCATGATGGCGGCGCGGCGGTCGTCCGCGCCGGTCAGGCGTGACTCGTGACTCGTGACCCGTGACTCGGGAACCGCAGCCGCTTCCTCTTTGGCGGCGGCGCGCCCGCGCAACTGCCAAAGCGGGGTGAGCCCCATCTCCTCGAGCATGAGATCGCGGCGGCTTTTCATCTGGAACCCCTGTCAAACTCCAAAATCAGCCGCCAAGAAGAATAAAAACAGAAACCGATCCACGAAGGGCGCAGAGTAAATACGAGTAACAGCAAGCGGAAGCCTGTCGAATCACGATTCACGAATCACGACTCACGCTTTTCAAAGCTGGAGCTGCATCACGACGGCATCCTCGCGGCTGGGACCCGCCGGATAGTAGCCGCGTCGCGTCGCGATCTCGGAAAAGCCGGCGAGGGCATAGAGCGCGCGCGCCGCGGCGTTCGACGGCCGCACCTCGAGCAGGATCTTCTGCGCCGCATAGTCGCGCGCAAGTTTAACCACGAAACTGAGCAGCTCTCGCCCCAGTCCCCGTCCCTGCCACGGCGCGGCCACGCTCAGATTGAGCAGGTGCGCCTCTCCGGCGGCTATCATCACCACGGTATAACCGGCGATCGCGCCGCCGCATTCGACGATCCAGCAGTGATATCCCGCGGCGAGCGAATCGCCGAAGTTGCCGTGCATCCACGGATGGGGGTAGACCGCCTGCTCGATCGCGGTCACGGCGTCGAGATCGCCGCCGGTCATGCGCCGGTAGCGCGGCAGCATGTCGAGTTGCGCACTCATCGCTCATCGCTCCTCAACGCGACTTTGTCGCGGATATAGACCGGCGCCGCGTGCTCGGCGGGAACCGCTCTGCCCTGCTCGAATTCCGGGACCGCGAGCTGCGCGATGTCCCTCGCATGCGGGAACACCTGCGGCATGATAACCGAGAGGCGCCCGGCGTAACGCCGCTTGAGCGCCGCCTCATGCGCTGCGAAACCGCTCCCGCACCCGGTCCACGCACCCTCCGGCAGTGGCGGTGCCTTCTGCGGCGCGCACAGGCTCGGCGCGTGCGCGGTGCGCCAGCCGCCGTCTGCCCGGACGAACGCGGCATGATAGATCTCGCCCATGCGCGCATCCAGGCAGCATACCGCGCGCCCGGACTGAGCGGCCTGTGCCAGCGCGAGCAGCGTGCTCACGCCCACCACCGGCAACGAGGCGCCGATCGCGAGCCCCTGCGTCACGCCGCAGGCAATGCGCAGACCGGTGAACGATCCCGGCCCCTGCCCGAAGGCGATGCCGTCGAGATCCTTCACCCGCACACCGTGCCGGCGCAGCAGTTCGTCCACCATCGGCAGCAGCAGCTCGGAATGCCGTTGCCCGGCAAGCGCATCGCGCGCGTCAACCTCGCCGTCGCGCCACAGCGCGACCGAGCAGTATTCCGTGGAGGTATCAAGGGCAAGAAGCTTCACGTCCGGGAGTGGTTGCAACTTAAAGCGTGATTCTAGCCTAACCATCCAGCCGGCCGGCGTGCGAGCGTATAATGCGCACCTCTTCCTGCTGTTCTCTGTGTTCTCTGTGACCTTTGTGGCTGAAAGGTTTTGACGTGCACGAATACAGGATTGCGGCGATCCCCGGGGACGGCATCGGCGTGGAGGTCATCGCCGCCGGACTCAAGGTGCTGGAAGTGCTCGCGGGCCGCGACCGCAGCTTCAAGCTGAAAGTCGAGCATTTCCCGTGGAGCAGCGACTACTACCTCAAGCACGGCCACTATATTCCCGAAGGCGGATTGGAGCAGCTCAAGCAGTTCGACGCCATCTTCTTCGGCGCGGTGGGCTCGCCCAAGGTACCGGATCACATCTCGCTGTGGGGCCTGCGGTTGCCGATCTGTCAGGGCTTCGACCAGTATGCCAACGTCCGGCCGGCGCGGGTGCTGCCCGGTATCAAGAGTCCGCTCCGCAACGGCGAGGCGATCGACTGGGTGGTCATCCGGGAGAACTCCGAAGGCGAGTACTCGGGAAGCGGCGGGCGCGCGCACCGGGGGCTCCCCGAAGAAGTCGCTACCGAGACCTCGGTGTTTACGCGGGCGGGCGTCACGCGCATACACCGCTACGCCTTCGAGCTCGCGCGCAGCCGCCCGCGCAAGCACCTGACGCTGGTCACCAAGTCCAACGCGCAACGCCACGGCATGGTGATGTGGGACGAAATCTTCTACGAAGTGGCGAAGCAGTATCCGGACGTCGAAACCCGGCGCGTGCTGGTGGATGCGGTCACCACGCAGATGGTGCTCAAGCCGCAGACGCTCGATACCCTCGTCGCCACCAATCTGCACGCCGACATCCTGTCCGATCTTGCCGCGGCGCTCTCGGGCAGCCTCGGCATCGCACCGACCGCGAATCTCAACCCGGAGCGCAAGTTCCCCTCGATGTTCGAGCCGATCCACGGTTCGGCGTTCGACATCACCGGCAAGGGCATCGCCAACCCGGTCGCAACCTTCTGGACCGCCTCCCTGATGCTTGCGCACCTCGGCGAGAAGGACGCCGCGCAGCGGCTGATGCGCGCCATCGAGGCCGTGACCGGCAAGCGCATCCACACTCCCGACCTCGGCGGCGAAGCGACCACCGAGATCGTTACCGAGGCGGTGTGTGACAGCCTGTGAGTTCCCGCCTCGGCAGCGGAAAGG
>JAHFRO010000234.1 GCA_023266245.1 Betaproteobacteria bacterium
GGCACGACCTCGGCCGCCAGAATGGGAACAGCATGTGCGGCAAACGCGGCTGCCGCTGCTGCGATGACTAACAGTTGTTTCATGTCGCTCCTTTCAGTTCTCAACTAGCGCGGCGGCTGGGGCCGGTAGATTTCGCGCCGGGCCCGGTCGAGGTCGCGATGCAGCTCGCGGCGCTCCTCCTCGGTGAGCCGGTCCTGCTGGCGCTCGTCGCGCTCGGGTCGGCGCTCCCGCCACGTCTGGCGTTCGCCGCGCTCGAACCTGCCCGGCCCCTTCTTCATTCCTTGCCCCTGGGCCTGCAGCAGCGCGCTGAAGCCGGGGCGCCAGTCGCGGGCATCCGCGAGCACCGGCAGCAGCAGCACGCCTGCAGCAGTCAACATGAGCAGCTTCTTCACTTTATTCCTCTCCAACGTTTGTTTGGGCCGGCAACCGTATTCACCGGTTCGTTGCTGGTCAGACTAACGCACCCCGCCGGGGTACTGATTACACAGGCCCTGTTTTTTTGTAACAATTTGTTTCGTAGCCCGCCGAAGCAATAAACTCTTACATAAGCCCGAACCGCTCCTGAGCCCGAGCCGATACGATTGCGCCATGGCTGAATCGAAAACGAAGGTTCTCGTAGTAGACGACGACGCGCGGCTACGCGACCTGCTCAACCGCTATCTCAGCGAGCAGGGCTTCGCGGTGCGCGTCGTGCACGATGCGACCGAGATGAACCGGCAGCTCGCGCGCGAGCGCTACGACCTGATGATCCTCGATCTCATGCTGCCGGGCGAGGATGGGCTCTCGGTGTGCCGGCGACTGCGCGGGGGCGGCGAAAACATGCCGATCATCATGCTCACCGCCAAGGGCGACGACGTGGACCGCATCGTCGGACTGGAGATCGGCGCCGACGATTATCTTCCCAAGCCGTTCAATCCGCGCGAGCTGGTCGCACGCATCCAGGCGGTGCTGCGGCGGCAGCCGCCGCCCGCGCCGCCCGGTGCGCCGAGCGCGGACCACCCGATCGTGGAGTTCGGCCCGTTCCGCTTCAACCTCGCGGCGCGCAGCCTCACCCGCGGCGGCGAGGACGTGCCGCTTACCACCGGCGAGTTCGCGCTGCTCAAGGTGCTGGTGCAGCATCCGCGCGCGCCGCTCTCGCGCGACAAGCTGATGGAGCTCGCGCGCGGGCGCGAGTTCGGCGCCTTCGACCGCTCGATTGACGTGCAGGTATCGCGCCTTCGGAAGCTGATCGAACGCGACCCCGCCAAGCCCACCTACATCCAGACCGTGTGGGGCTTCGGCTACGTATTCATTCCCGACGGGAAATCCAGTGAAACGTGAAAGGTGAAAAGTGAAAAGTAAAGCCAAACATAGCAAACCAATCTGCCAGGCTCACGTTTCACGTTTCACGTTTCACTTTTCACGCGTATGAGAATTTGGCCCCGAACGCTGCTATGGCGCAGCGTGCTGCTCATCGCGCTGCTGCTGATCGTCGCGCATCTCGCCTGGCTGCAGATCTTCCGCGTCACCGAGCGCGAGCCCCGCGCGCACCAGATGGCGCAGCAGATCGTGAGCGTGGTGAACCTGACGCGCGCCGCGCTCATCACCGTGCAACCCTCGAAGCGCCTGGAACTGCTGCAGGATTTGTCGCAGCAGGAAGGCATCCAGATCTACATCGCGCGGCCCGACGAGAAGATCGCGCCGCTGCCGCCGCGCCCTTTCCTGCAGATCGTCCTCACCGACCTGCGGCGCCAGCTCGGTCCCGACACGCGGCTTGTGATGAGCCGCGACGGTGTGCCCGGCGTGTGGGTGAGCTTCCGCATCGACGAGGGCGATTACTGGGTGCTGATCCCGCGCGCGCGGCTCGAGCGCGCCGAGACGCTGCGCTGGCTGGGCTGGGGTGCGCTGGTGCTCGCGCTCGCCCTGATCGGCGCCTTTCTCATCGTCGCGCGCATCAACCGCCCGCTGAAGGCGCTCACCCACGCCGCCGAGGACATCGGCCGCGGCAAGACGCCGACGCCGGTCGCCGAGACCGGCCCCTCGGAGATCCGCACGCTCGCGCGCGCCTTCAACCAGATGACGACGGACCTCAAACGCGCCGATGACGAGCGCGCGCTGCTCCTCGCCGGCGTCTCGCACGACCTGAGGACCCCGCTCTCGCGCATCCGGCTGGGTCTTGAGATGCTCGACGACAAGGGCGATCCCGCGCTCAAAGCCGACCTGGTGCAGGATGTCCAGGACATCGACGCCGCGATCAACCAGTTCCTCGATTTCGCGCGCATCAACGAAGGCGAGGCGACGGTCGGCGACGGCGATCTCAATGCCATCGTCCGCAGCGCGTGCGAGGGTTACGAGCGCGCGGGAAAGTCCATCGAGATGCGGCTTGCGCCGCTGCCGCCGCTTCAGCTTCGTCCGCTCGCGATACAGCGCATGATCATGAATCTCATCGACAACGCGCTGCGCCATGGCGGGGGCGAGGTGGAGGTCGCGAGCGCCGTCGAGGACGGGCGGGCCGCCATCGAAGTGCTCGACCGCGGTCCCGGCATCCCGCCGGAGCAGATCGAGCGCATGCTGCAGCCCTTCACCCGCATGGACCGCGCGCGCTCCGGCAGCGGCACCGGACTGGGGCTCGCCATCGTCGAGCGCATCGCGCACATGCACGGCGGGAGAGTGAAGTTGCTCGCGCGCGAGGGCGGCGGCTTGCGCGCGCGGGTGGAACTGCCGTTATTCACCACAGAGACACAGAGGCACGGAGTCTAAGAAACAAAAATAACGGGCAACAAAGCTTATTCGCGCCTTTCCTCTTTTATATCGGCATTCTCTGTGTCTCTGTGCCTCTGTGGTTAGACTTCAGCGGCGGACGCGGTAAGTGGTGTTGCGCAGCCGCGCAGACAGCACGCGCGCCAGCGCGAACAGCAGGTCGCGCGCCAGCGCCGGCTCGTCGCGTCCAAAGCGGTTGAAGTCCTCGAAATCGAGCCGCAGCAGCTGCCCGTCGGAGACCGCCCACACGTTGGCCGAGCGCGGCTGGCCGTCGAAGAACGACTGTTCACCGACCACGCTGCCCGCACCGATTTTTGCGAGCGGCAAGATGCTCACGCCATCCACCTGGGTGATGCCGACATCGAGCGAGCCGGCTACGACGAAGTAAAGGGCGCGATCGGTCGCGCCGCGCTGGATCACCACCTCGCTCGCGCGAAACGGCTGCGGCCGGGCGCAGTCGAGCAGCTTGTTCCAGTCCGCATCGCTCCACTCCGGCAGCAGCAGCCAGTCACCAGGCGCCGGCGCGCTTGGAGCGCGCCTGAACACCGCGATGTGATCGGCGTGATTCATCCCCTCCCCCTGGACCGAGCCCCCGTCAGCGAATTGAGGCGCGCCCGCTCATCGGGCGTCGCCTCGAATGAGCAGCAATTATACCTGCCGCTGCACGTTCCCGCCGTTCACGCGCCGAGCGGCCATCTGCGCAATACCTCATACACGCTCGCCCGCTCCAGCTGGACCGCCTCCACCAGAGCGAACTCCGCCACCGGCCATGCGACGGGGGATGTGCGGGTTTCCGCCGGCGCGCGGCGCGCGTCTCGCAACAACGTGATATGCGGGACGTACGGCCGTTGATCGAAACGGAAACCCGCCGTGGCGAGAACCTGTTCCAGTCGCGCGACCAGCGCGCGCAGTGCCTCCGGACATTCCTCCACGCCGCCCCACACAATGCGGTTATGCCGCCAGTAGTCGAGGCGATCTACGGCCAGTGCGAAGCGCGGCGCGCTGATCGTCGCCGCCAGCGTCTCGACCTCGGCCAGGCGTCCGTGTGCGACGTTGCCGAGGAACACCAGCGTAAGATGAATGTTGTGGACGGGGACGGCACGCCCGC
>JAHFRO010000235.1 GCA_023266245.1 Betaproteobacteria bacterium
CATGTATTCGCTCAAGGACACCGTCGAGAGCTTCGATCCCGAGGTCTGGCGCGCGATCGAGCAGGAGTACCGGCGTCAGGAAGATCACATCGAGCTGATCGCCTCCGAAAACTACGCCAGCCCGCGCGTGATGCACGCTCAAGGCTCGGTGCTCACCAACAAGTACGCGGAAGGCTATCCCGGGAAACGCTACTACGGCGGATGCGAGTACGTGGACGTGGCGGAGCAGCTGGCGATCGACCGCGCCAAGAAGCTGTTCCACGCGGGCTACGCCAACGTGCAGCCGCACTCCGGCGCGCAGGCCAACCAGGCGGTCTACGCAGCGGTGCTGCATCCGGGCGACACCCTCCTCGGCATGGCGCTCGATGCGGGCGGCCATCTCACCCACGGCTCACCGGTAAACTTAAGCGGACGCTACTACGACGCGGTGAGCTACGGCCTCAATCTCGATACCGAGGAGATCGACTACGTGGAAGTCGAGGAACTCGCGCACGTGAGGAAGCCCAAGCTCATCATCGCCGGCGCCTCCGCCTATTCGCTGGTGATCGACTGGAAGCGGTTTCGCGCGATCGCCGACAAGGTCGGCGCGCTGCTGATGGCGGACATCGCGCACTACGCGGGATTGATCGCAGCGGCGTTGTACCCGAGCCCGATCGGCGTCGCCGACTTCGTGACCAGCACCACCCACAAAACGCTGCGCGGCCCGCGCGGCGGGCTGATCCTCGCCAACGCCGAACACGAGAAGGTGCTTAACTCCGCGATATTCCCCTGCACGCAGGGCGGGCCGCTGATGCACGTCATCGCCGCCAAGGCGGTCGCCTTCAAGGAGGCGATGACGAAAGAGTTCAAGGTGTACCAGGAACAGGTGCTGGACAATGCGCTGGTGATGTCCAAGGTGCTGCAGGAACGCGGCTTTCGCATCGTCTCCGGCCGCACCGAGTGCCACATGTTCCTGGTCGACCTGCGCGGCAAGAGGCTCACCGGGCGCGAGGCGGAGGCCGCGCTCGGCAAGGCGGGCATCACGGTCAACAAGAACTCGGTGCCCGATGACCCGCAGAAGCCGATGATCACCAGCGGCATCCGCATCGGCTCTCCCGCAATGACGACGCGTGGATTCAGGGAGATCGAGGCCGAGCTGCTCGCCAATCTCATCGCCGACGTGCTGGAAGCGCACGACAACGACAAAGCCATCAAACGCGTCGGAGGCGAAGTGAAGAAGCTGTGCCAAAAGTTTCCCGTTTACGGATCGTAAACAGGAAATTTTTATGAAGTGTCCTTTCTGCAATTCTCCTGACACCCAGGTGATTGACTCGCGCGTGAGCGACGACGGCGACAGCATCCGCCGCCGCCGCAAGTGCGCCGCCTGCAACAAGCGCTTCACCACATATGAAACGGTGGAGCTGCGCATGCCGCAGGTGGTGAAGCAGGACGGCAGCCGCGCCGAGTTCGATCTGGACAAGCTGCGCACCGGCTTCATGCGCGCGCTGCACAAGCGGCCGGTGCCGACCCAGTTGGTGGATGAAGCCATCGCCACCATCGCGCAGGACGTGCTCTCGCTCGGCCTGCGCGAAATCGAGTCGCGTCGCATCGGCGAGATGGTGATGCGCGAGCTGCACAAGCTCGACCAGGTCGCGTACATCCGCTTCGCTTCGGTGTACCGCAGCTTCCAGGGAGTTGACGACTTCCGGGACGCAATCAAGGAAGTCCAGAACCCCGCTTCCGGAAAGAAATAGATTTAGCCGCCAAGGCGCCAAGGCCGCCAAGAAAACCAAAATCTTTAACCACAAAGGACACAAAGGAAAAGCAGTTCATTCAAAATACTTCGTGTCCTTAGTGTCCTTCGTGGTTTAAGGTTTTATTCTCGTTCTTCCTCGGCGTTCTTGGCGTCTTGGCGGCTGATATGCCTTTATGTTTTCCACTGACGATCACCGCTTCATGGCCCGCGCGCTGGAGCTGGCGCGCCGCGGCTTGTACACCACGTCGCCGAACCCGCGCGTAGGCTGCGTGATCGTGGATCGGGGCGAAGTGGCGGGTGAAGGCTGGCACGAGCAGGCGGGGGCGCCGCATGCCGAGGTCAATGCGCTAAAGGCCGCCGGAGCACGCGCCCGCGGCGCCACGGCATACGTGTCGCTCGAGCCCTGCGCGCACCACGGCCGGACCGCGCCCTGCACCGATGCGCTGATCGAGGCGGGTGTCACGCGCTTGGTGGCGGCGCTGCAGGATCCCAATCCCCAGGTCGCAGGCAAGGGCATCGCGAAGCTCAGGGAAAAGAACATCGCGGTCGCCACCGGTCTGCTCGAGGGCGAAGCGCGCGAGCTCAACATCGGCTTCGTCTCGCGCATGACGCGCGGGCGTCCCTGGGTGCGGATGAAGCTTGCGGCCAGCCTCGACGGGAAAACGGCGCTGCTGAACGGCCGCAGCCAGTGGATCACGGGCGAGGCGGCGCGCCGCGACGGTCACCACTGGCGCGCCCGGGCGTGCGCGGTGCTGACCGGCATCGGCACGGTGCGCGATGATGACCCGCGGCTCACGGTGCGCGAAGTCGCCACGACCCGCCAGCCGCTGCGCGTGGTGGTGGACAGCAAGCTCGAAATCCCGCTGACGGCGCGCATACTGGAAGGCGGCACGGTGCTGGTGGCGGCAGCGCGGGAGGATCGCGGCAAGATCACGGCGCTCAAGGAAAAAGGCACGGAAGTGCTGGTGTTGCCCAACAGCGCGGGCAAGGTCGAGCTCGGGGAGCTGCTTCGGGAACTTGCGCGCCGGGAGATCAACGAAGTGCATGTCGAGGCGGGCTACAAGCTCAACGGGTCGCTGCTCGCCGAAGGGCTGGTGGACGAGCTGGTGGTCTATCTTGCGCCGAGTCTGATCGGAGACTCGGCGCGCGGGATGTTCGACCTGCCCGAGCTCACGGATCTCTCGGGCAGGCGCGAGCTCAGGATCCACGATCTGTGCATGATCGGGACCGATATTCGCATCATCGCGAGGTTCGTATAATGTTCACCGGGGTGGTTACCGCTGTCGGCAGGGTGTCCGCGGTGACGCCCGCGGCGGGCGGCGTACGGCTGCGCATAGCCACCAGCGGCCTCGATCTGGGCGATGTCACGGTCGGTGACAGCATCGCGGTGAACGGCGTGTGCCTCACCGTGATCGTGCGCAGCGCCGGGGAGTTCGAGGCGGACGTGTCGCAGGAGACGCTGGCCTGCACCGCGGGCTTTGCCGCGGGCGGCAGGATCAATCTGGAGAAGGCGCTGCGGCTTGCCGACCGGCTTGGCGGCCACTTGGTGAGCGGCCACGTGGACGGAGTGGGTGCGGTGACGCGGTTCGAGCCGGCGGGCGGCAACCGGCTGCTCGCGGTGGCGGCGCCGCGCGAACTCGCGAAGTATATCGCGCGCAAGGGCTCGATCGCGGTCAACGGCGTGAGCCTCACGGTCAATGCCGTGAACGGAGCGGAGTTCGCGGTCAACCTGATACCGCATACTTTGGCTGCCACCAATCTCGGAGAACTGCGCGTGCGGGACAAGGTCAACCTTGAGGTGGATATGCTGGCGCGCTACGTGGAGCGGCTGCAAGAAAAGCAGTGAACAGTGAACGGTGAACGGAAAGATCAAGCAGACGTGCTCCGTCCCGTTTACCGTTTACCGTTTACCGTTTACGGATTATTGAGATGACTTCCAGACAGGACACGGGCATCGGCCCGATTACGGACATCGTCGCCGAGCTGCGTGCCGGCAGGATGGTGGTGCTGGTTGACGAGGAGGAGCGCGAGAACGAAGGCGATCTGCTGATTGCGGCCGAATTCGTGACGCCCGAGGCGGTCAACTTCATGGCGCG
>JAHFRO010000236.1 GCA_023266245.1 Betaproteobacteria bacterium
TCCGGTGATGAGGTCGGAGCTGGTGAGGATAAGATTTTGGCCATAGTGAAAGTTACTCCGACCGGGTCTGACCCACAATGAGCTACGAGAAACGTCGCTAGCATTGCAGGTGCGGAGTAGTTCTGGAGGAGAATAGGGTCAGACTCGAATTAACTGGAAAATCGAGTCTGACCCTGAGGTTTCGACCCTGAGGTTTCCAGTTTTTATTTTATCGGCGTTCATCGGCGGCTCAAAAGGCTGTGAACGGTGGACGGAAGGTAACCAGATTCGCTCTTCGTTGGCGGCTCCGTTTTGTTCTTATCCGCGTTTATCGGCGTTTATCTGCGGTTAATATTCGATTTGTCAGGCGCTCTTAGCGCCGCGCCTTGAAACGTTCCGTCGCGCGCACCAGCTCGGCGCAGATGCCGGGCTCCCATGCGGAGTGCCCGGCTTCGGACACCACGATGTACTCGGCCTCCGGCCAGGCGCAGTGCAGCTCGTCGGCGGTCACGATGGGGCACACCGCGTCATAGCGTCCCTGCACGATGGTGCAGGGTAGGTGGCGGATGCGCGCCGCGTTGGCGAGCAGCGCGTTCTCCGGCATGAAGATGTCGTGGCTGAAGTAGTGCGCCTCGATGCGGGCGAGCCCCAGCGCCACCACGTCGCCGGCGAAGTACGCCACCGTCTCCGGGCTCGGCAATAAGGTCGAACACGCGCCTTCATAAGTGCTCCAGGCGCGCGCCGCCGGCATGTGGACCTTCGGATCTGGATTGGTGAGGCGCCGGTAGTAGGCGGCGAGCAGATCGCCACGCTCGGCCTCGGGGATCACTTCGGCGAACACCTGCCATGCCTCGGGGAAAAAATTCCTCGGGCCGTAGAGGAACCATTCGATCTCGCTTTTGCGGCAGAGGAATACGCCGCGCAGGATGAAGCCCGCGCAGCGCTCGGGGTGCGCCTCCCCGTAGGCGAGAGCGAGCGTGCTGCCCCACGAACCGCCGAACGCCAGCCAGCGCTCGATGCCCAGGTGCTGCCGCAGCTTCTCGATGTCAGCGACGAGATGCGGTGTCGTGTTGTCCCGCAGCTCTCCCAGCGGCGTCGAGCGCCCCGCGCCGCGCTGATCGAAGATCACGATGCGATAGCGCGCGGGATCGAAGAAGCGCCGGTGCGCCGGCGATGCGCCTGCACCAGGCCCGCCGTGCAGGAACAGCACCGGCGTGCCCTGCGGATTGCCCGACTGCTCCCAGTACATGGCGTGCACGGCGTCGAGCCTGAGCATGCCGGCGCTGTAGGGCTCGATCTCGGGATAGAGTTCCGCGCGCGGCGCGTGGGAAATATCGGCCATGAGCGAAGGATCCGGGCGGCAGCAGACGAAAACATAGCATAGCTGCGCGTCGGCAAGAAATGGGCACGGAGTCGATAGAGTATAATTTGCGTTAAACCGGAAGCGAAGCTCCGGCTTAACTGCGCGCGTTGGAGCGGACGCACCGCGCCGCTCAACGCGCGCGCTCATCTCCGGGTTCTCAAATGGACGACCAACTTCGCAAGGCGGCGCTCGAATACCACCGCGCGCCCACGCCCGGCAAGATCTCCATCGCTTCCACCAAGGGCCTGATCAACCAGCGCGACCTCGCGCTCGCCTACACGCCCGGCGTGGCGGCGGTGTGCGAGGCGATCGCCGACAATGCCGCGGAAGCGCGCAACCTCACCGCGCGAGGCAATCTCGTGGCGGTGATTACCAACGGCACCGCGGTGCTGGGGCTGGGCGCGATCGGGCCGCTGGCATCCAAGCCGGTGATGGAAGGCAAGAGCGTGCTCTTCAAGAAGTTCGCGGGCATAGACGTTTTCGACATCGAAATCGACGAGCGCGACCCGGAAAAGCTGGTAGAGATCATCGCCAGCCTCGAACCCACCTTCGGCGGCATCAATCTCGAGGACATCAAGGCGCCCGAGTGCTTCGCCGTGGAGCGGAAGCTCCGCAGCCGCATGAAGATCCCGGTGTTCCACGACGACCAGCACGGCACCGCCATCATCGTCGGCGCGGCAATACTCAACGGGCTCAAGGTCGTGGGCAAGGATTTGAAGAAGGTGAAGCTCGTCGCTTCCGGCGCCGGCGCGGCGGCGCTCGCGTGCCTGGATCTCCTGGTGGACATGGGTTTGTCGAGGCAGAACATCGTGGTGACCGACATCAAGGGCGTGGTCTACAAGGGGCGCAAGGAGGAAATGGATCCCGAGAAGGAGCGCTTTGCGATCGAGACCCAGGCGCGAACATTAAACGATGTGATAGACGGGGCCGACGTCTTCCTCGGGCTTTCCGCGGGCGGCGTGTTGAAGTCCGAGATGGTGAAGCGCATGGCCAATCGCCCGCTCATCCTCGCCCTCGCCAATCCCGAGCCGGAAATTCGCCCCGAGGACGCGAAAGCCGCAAAGCCCGACGCACTGATCGCCACCGGACGCTCGGACTACCCGAACCAGGTCAACAACGTACTGTGCTTCCCGTTCATTTTCCGCGGCGCGCTCGACGTCGGCGCGACCGCCATCACGCGCGAGATGGAACTCGCTGCGGTGAGGGCCATCGCCGAGCTCGCGCAGGCCGAGCAATCCGACATCGTGGCGATGGCTTACGGCGAGCAAATGCTGAAATTCGGGCCTGATTACCTGATCCCGCGGCCGTTCGATCCGCGGCTGATCGCCAGGGTCGCCCCGGCGGTGGCTAAGGCGGCGATGGACGGTGGTGTCGCGACGTGTCCGATCGCCGATCTCGAGGCCTACCGCCTGCGGCTCACCCAGTTCGTCTATCAGTCCGGCCTGATCATGAAGCCGGTGTTCGCGGCGGCGAAGGACGCACCAAAGCGCCTCGTTTACACCGAGGGCGAGGAAGAGCGCGTGCTGCGCGCGGCGCAGGTGGTGGTGGACGAGGGGCTCGCGCGCCCGGTGCTGATCGGGCGTCCGGAAGTGATCCAGAGGCGCATCGAGCGGCTGGGCCTGAGGCTCAAGCGCGACGAGGACTACGAGCTCGTTGACCCCGACAGCGATCCGCGCTATCGCGAGTACTGGATGGCCTACCATCGCCTCGCCGAGCGCAAGGGCGTCACGCCCGAGATCGCCAAGCTCGACATGCGCCGCAGCACCACGCTGATCGGCGCCATGCTGATGCACCTGGGCGCGGCGGACGCCATGCTGTGCGGCATCGTCGGCCGCTATCAGACCCACCTGCGCTACCTAGACCACGTGCTGGGCTTGAGGCCCGGCGTGAAGGGCTACGCCGCGATGAATCTGCTGCTGCTGCCCCGCCGCACGGTGTTCATCTGCGACACCTACGTCAACTTCGATCCCACCGCCGAGCAGATCGCGGAGATGACGGTGCTCGCGGCCGAGGAGATCCGCCGCTTCGGCATCACGCCCAAGGTGGCGCTGCTGTCGCACTCCAGTTTCGGCACCACGGACACCCCGACCTCGGCCAAGATGCGGCAGGCGCTGGCGCTGATTGAGAAACTTGCGCCCAACCTCGAGGTCGAGGGCGAGATGCACGGCGATGCGGCGCTGTCGGAAGAAATCCGCGAGCAGGTCTTCCCGCACTCGCGGCTGAAGGGCCAGGCCAACCTGCTGGTGATGCCGACGCTCGATGCCGCCAACATCTCTTTCAACCTGCTCAAGACCGCGGCGGGCGACGGCATCACGGTCGGCCCGATCCTGCTCGGCGCCGCGCGACCGGCACACATCCTGACTCCCTCCGCCACGGTGCGTCGCATCGTCAACATGACGGCGCTCACGGTGGTGGACGCCGGCGCGCAGCGCGGCGAGCAGAAGGTACTGATCTGAAGGCGGCGAGGAGAGAGAAGCGGGACTCGGG
>JAHFRO010000073.1:0-3367 GCA_023266245.1 Betaproteobacteria bacterium
GCGCGGGGAGCTCCCGCGGCGTGAACGGGTTCACATACTCGGGTTGTCATCCGAGCAGGCTAGCCTGTAATCTCCCCCCATGCAGCGCTACTACCCCCGCTCCTTCCTCAAGCTGCTCCTGATCGGATTCACGCTGGTTGCGCTGCCGCTCATCTTCGCGCTCGTCAACAACGCGATTTCGGTGGATCAACTCGCCAACCGCAGCCAGCGGGCGGTCTTTCAGGCGGTGCAGGCAACCCAGAGCAGCCGGCGGCTGGCCGAGCTCATTACCGCGCTCGAGCGCACCGCGCGCCAGATCGTGATCCTCGGCGACCGCTCGTTGCTCGACGCCTATGGGCTTGCCCGCCGGCAATTTCAGCAGACCGCGGAGCAGTTCGCGAGCCTGCCGTTCGACGGCGAGCAGAAGAGCGCGCTCGACGAGATCGTGCGTGGCGAAGCGGCGATTTACGCCGTGCTTTCCGATGCCGGCGCGAAGACGCCGCAGCTCAGGAAGGCCGTGGGAGGTTTCGTCGGGCTATCGGAGCGCGCGCAGGCGATTAATACGCGTAGCAACGCGCTAATCGATCGCGAGGTCGAGGCCATGCACGCCACCGCCGCACGGGCGCAGCGCATCACTTTCTGGCAGCTGCTTGCACTCATCCCGGTCGTGGTTTTCCTGGTCATCGGTTTTGCGATCCTGATCGCGCGCCCGATTCGCCAGATCGACGCGGCAATCCGCAAGCTTGGCGGCGGCGAGTTCTCCGCGCAAGTCGCGGTCAACGGCCCGCAGGACCTCGAGCAGCTCGGCGAGCGCCTGGAGTGGATGCGCCGGCAGCTGCTCGATCTCGAAGAGCAGAAGAACCGTTTCCTGCGCCAGATTTCGCACGAGCTCAAGACGCCGCTCACCGCGCTGCGCGAGGGCGCCGAGCTGTTATCGGAAGAAGCGGTCGGGAGACTCAGCCCGGAGCAACGCGAGATCGCGGAAATTCTGCGCCACAACAGTGTAGAATTGCAGAAGCTGATCGAACACCTGCTCTCTTACGGCACGAGCCAGTTCCGCAAGATTTCCCTCGATATTGAGCTGGTTGACATCCGCCAGGTTCTTGAGCGCGTTGCCGCCGATCAGAGACTCGCGCTCAGGGCCCGGAATCTCGCGCTCGAGATCGCCGCGGAAGACGTTATGCTTTTGGCCGACTCGGAAAAGCTGCGGGTTGTGCTGGATAATCTATTATCCAATGCCATCAAATTCTCGCCGGAAGGCGGTGTCATTCGCATCACGGCGCGGCATGCCGCCGGCGCGCTCGAGCTCGACGTTGCCGACCAGGGCACCGGCATCGCGCCGGAGGACCGCGCGCGCATCTTCGATCCGTTTTACCAGGGCCGGCACGCCGGTGCGGGCCCCGTGCGCGGCACCGGCATCGGGCTCTCGGTGGTGAAGGAATATGTATTCGCGCATGGCGGCAGCGTGGAAGTGGTAGACAGTCAGCAGGGCGCGCATTTCCGCGTGAGGATCCCGCTCGCCCGTGCGGAGGCGCTGGCGTGAGCGTGCGGCTTCTCGCGCTCATTGTCGCATGCGGCGTGTTGCTCGCCGGCTGTGGCGTGCTGCGCGGGCTGGAGAGCACCGAGCCCGCGCCGTGGGTGCAGGCGGGCAGTCCCCGGCCGGCATCCGACACCGAAAGCCTGCTCCTGTATTTCTCGCATCTCAAGAAACTCTCCGGCACCGAGCTCGGACGCGAGCACGACGCCGCGCGCCAGGCTTACAGCCGCACGCGCTCGGACTTCAACCGCGTCAGGTTCGCCATGGTGCTCTCGCTTCCCAACACCGCGTTCAACGATGAAGGGCGCGCGCTCGAGCTCCTCGATCCGGTGATAAAGAGCCACAACGGCCAGCTGCACGGGCTGGCGTTCCTGCTCGCTTCGGCCATCCAGGAGCGCAGACGGCTCGATGCGAATGCGCAGGGACTGCAGCAGAAGCTCGATGCGTTGAAGTCGCTCGATCGCAGCCTGATCGAGCGCGACAGCGGCGGTACGGCACGCAAACGATGAACGCGCCACGCAGCAACATCCTGGTGGTGGACGACGATCCCGATCTGCTGCGGCTGATCGAGATCCGGCTTTCCGCAGCGGGCTATGCCATCACCACCGCGGAGAGCGCGGAACAGGCGCTCGCACGCCTGAGCGTGACACGGCCGCAGCTGGTGGTGACCGATCTCCGGATGAGCGGGATGGACGGCATGGCGCTGTTCGAGGCGATCCGCGCGGAGAATCCGTCGTTGCCTGTCATCATACTCACCGCACACGGCACGATTCCCGATGCGGTGGCGGCGGTGAAGCGCGGGTTGTTCGGTTATCTGACCAAGCCGTTCGACGCCAAGGCGCTGCTCGCCGAGGTAGAGCGTGCGCTGGCGGTGGGCGGCGCGGGCACGGCGGCCGCCGGCACGGAGGGCGACGAGTGGCGCAAGGAGATCATCACCCGCAATCCGGCAATGGAAGACGTGCTCGCCAAGGCGCGCCTGGTGGCCGAGAGCGACGCCAGCGTCTTCATCTACGGCGAGTCCGGCACCGGCAAGGAGCTGCTCGCGCGCGCCATACACCAGGCAAGCCCGCGGCGCGGCCATCCGTTCGTGGCCATCAACTGCGGCGCAATTCCCGAGCAGCTGCTCGAGTCCGAGCTGTTCGGCCACGTCAAAGGTTCCTTCACCGGCGCCACCCGCGATCACAAGGGGCTGTTCCAGACCGCGGACCGCGGCACGCTGTTCCTGGACGAGATCGGGGACATGCCGGTCACGCTGCAGGTGAAGCTGCTGCGCGTACTGCAGGAGAGGAGCGTGCGGCCGGTGGGCTCGACCCAGAGCTTCAACATGGATGTGCGGGTGATATCGGCTACTCACCACAACCTCGAGGCCGAGATGGCCGCGGGAAATTTCCGCGAGGACCTGTTCTACCGCCTGAACGTGGTGGCGCTGCAGCTCCCCCCGCTCGCGGAGCGGCGCGAGGACATTCCGCTGCTCGCCCACCACTTCCTCGCCACCCTTGCCGAAAAGTACAAGAAGACGATGAACGGCTTCGCGCCCGAGGCGCTGGAACTGCTGTTGAGCGCGCCGTGGCCCGGGAACGTGCGCCAGCTCTACAACGTGGTGGAACAATCGGTCGCGCTCGCCACCACGCCGCTCATTCCGGTCGCGCTCGCCCAGCAGGCGATCCAGAACCAGCAGACTGAGTTCGCTTCGTTCGAGGATGCGCGCAAGAAGTTCGAGCGCGAGTATCTGACGCAGTTGCTCAAGATCACCGAGGGCAACGTCACGCAGGCGGCGCGGCTCGCCAAGCGCAACCGCACCGAGTTCTACAAGCTGCTCTCGCGCCATCAGCTCGATCCCAAGCTGTTCAA
>JAHFRO010000073.1:3467-7785 GCA_023266245.1 Betaproteobacteria bacterium
CGCCGCTTTAACTGCGCGCGTTGGAACGGACGGTGAACCGCCGTTCAACGCGCGCAAGTCATTCAGCCAACACGCGCCGCCGTTCAACGCGCGCCGCACCCTGCTGTCGCCGGGTTGCGACAGGAATATCTCCGCCAAATCAGCTGGCTAAGCCCGCGCCCCCTCGACGCGTTGCCGGGTAGCGACAGCCGCATCCGCCGCCACACAATCAACGCGTTGATTTAAAACGTATTTTGTATTGGCATGGGGCTTGCGAAGACGCGTGAGTGATCTGAAAAGGAGTCCGTGATGGAAACCGCAAACACCATGGAAAAACGCGCCGGGATTCTCTATCCCATGATGCTGGTCGCCGCGATCGCGGTGATCGTGTTCAGCGTGGCCGGCATCGCCACCATGATGGGCTGGGTGCCGACCGCGCTGTCGAGGAATGATCCTGCGGTGAAGGTCGAGCCGGCCAAGACCGAGGCATTGACGGGCGCGAGGCCGGGCGCGAACCGGCCGCGCGCGTTCGCATCCGCGCCCGCCAACTGCAGCGACTGCGGCGTGGTCGAATCAATCCGCGCGGTCGAGGTAAAAGGCCAGGGCAGCGGCATCGGCGCGGTGGCTGGCGGCGTGGTCGGGGGCGTCCTCGGCAACCAGGTCGGCCATGGGCGTGGCCGCACCGCGGCTACGGTGGTCGGTGCCGGGGCGGGCGCTTACGCCGGTCACGAGATCGAGAAAAACATGAACCGCAAGGTGAGTTATCAGGTGCGGGTGCGCATGAACGACGGTACCTACCGCACCTTCTATGAGCCTGCGCAGCCTGCGTTCACCGTCGGGCAAAAGGTGCGGGTAACCGAGCAGGGCATCGTCGCCGCCGGTTGATCAGGTGCGAATGCCGTCCGGCCGGGGATGGCCGGGCGGCACCGCAGGCAGGGAATGCAGGGAGGGCACGTGAACAGGCTGACTCATGGACGTATCAAGCGCCTGAACGCCGAATTCCGTGGCGACGAGGCGGTGGAGATCGAACTGCTGGAAGTGAGCCTGCGCATGGGGGATGTCGCGCGCACGCGGATGGAAGCCGACACGCTGCTGGCGAGGCTCGCCCTCAAGGCGCTCGCGCGGGCGATGGGCGAGTACTGCGGCAAGACGGGGTTGCGCTATCCGTCGTACCGCGTGTTGTCTGCGTATCTGAACGGCGAGACGGATAGCGGCGAGCCGGCGGCTTCCCGCGTCGTCAATCTGACGAAATGAGACAGGTGGCCCGGCGCCGGCCGGTGCTGTTGCCCGCCTTGCTGATGCTCGCAGCGGGATGCGCGCAGCAGGCGGCGGCGCCGCGCATCAATCTGTCGGGGTTCCCCCCGGCCTTCAAGCAGGGGTACGCCGAGGGCTGCGAGAGCGCGGGCTCGCGCAGCATGCGGCGCGACGAGAACCGCTACCAGACGGACTTCGACTACATGCAGGGCTGGAACGACGGCTACAGCATTTGCGCAAAGCGCAAATGAGTTGAAACTGGCGATCAGCCTTTGACGCGCGAGAGCCTGACCACTTCGGGAATGCGCCGCAACCCGCGCATGATCCGCGCCAGATGCAGGCGGTTGGAGACCTGCAGCGTGAAGAACATGTTGGTGTAGCGGCTGCCGTCCTCGGGATCGACGGCGACGTTCTGGATGTTGGAGCCGGCCTCGGCGATCTCCGCCGCCACTTTGGCGAGCACGCCGCGCTGGTTGGCCACCACCAGCTTGATGCTCACCTCGAACGGCTTCTTGGTTTCCGGGTCCCACGCGACGTCGAGGATGCGGTCCGGATCGTGACGCGCCTTCGCGATCACCGGGCAGTCGTGGGTATGGATCACCATGCCCTGACCCTTGCTGATGATGCCGATGATGGGATCGCCCGGGATCGGCTGGCAGCATTTGGCGAACTGCACCGCCATCCCTTCCGATCCGCGGATGATGACCGAGCCCGGCGCGGGCACCTCGTTCGGACCCGGCTCGCCGAGCGAGAGCAGCCGCCGCGCCACCACCGCGGCAAGCCGCTTGCCGAGCCCGATATCGGCGAGGATTTCCTGGCGCGACTTGGCGCCGGAGTCGCGCACGAACTTGTCCCACTGCGCTTCCTTGGTCTCGGCCAGCGCGGAGCCCAGGGCGGTGAGTGACTGGTTGAGCAGCCGCTCGCCGAGCTGGGCCGACTCCTGGAAATGCATGGTCTTGAGAAAGTGCCGGATGCGCGAGCGCGCCTTGCCGGTCACTACGAAGTTGAGCCACAGGGGGTTGGGCTTGGCGTGCGCCGCAGTGATGATTTCCACCCGGTCGCCGTTCCTGAGCTCGGTCCTGAGAGGCATCAGCTCCTGATTGATCTTTACCGCCACGCAGCGGTTGCCGATGTCGGTGTGCACGGCGTAGGCGAAGTCCACTGCGGTTGTCCCGCGCGGCAGCGCCATGATCTTGCCCTTGGGCGTGAAGACGTAGACCTCGTCCGGGAAGAGGTCCACCTTGAGGTGCTCGAGGAACTCGACCGAATCGCCCGATTGCGACTGCATCTCGAGCAGGCTCTGCAGCCACTGATGGGTCTTCTTCTGCAGCTCGGAGAGCGAGGTATCCGAACTCTTGTATAGCCAGTGGGAGGCCACGCCGGCTTCGGCGATCTTGTGCATCTCGGCGGTGCGGACCTGCACCTCGATCGGGGTGCCGAACGGGCCGAACAGCGTGGTGTGCAGCGCCTGATAGCCGTTCGCCTTCGGAATCGCAACGTAGTCCTTGAACTTTCCCGGAATCGGCTTGTAGAGGCTGTGCAGCGCGCCCAGCGCGAGATAGCAGGCCGCCACATCGTTGACGATGATGCGGAAGCCGAACACGTCCTGGACCTGGGCGAACGTGAAGTGCTTCTCGCGCATCTTGCGGTAGATCGAATAGAGGTGCTTTTCCCGCCCGTGCACCTGCGCTTCCACCCCGGCGTTCTTCAGCTTCCTCTTGATCGAGTCCATGACCTTGCCCACCACCTCGCGGCGGTTGCCGCGCGCCGCTTTCACCGCCT
Organism: Betaproteobacteria bacterium; assembly: GCA_023266245.1. GTDB lineage: Bacteria > Pseudomonadota > Gammaproteobacteria > Burkholderiales > SG8-41 > SG8-41. Next base: position 6,483 of record JAHFRO010000073.1, read on the forward strand.
TGGCGAGCACGCGGTAGCGGTCGGGGTAGACGTGCTTGAGCGAGAGGTCCTCGAGCTCCTGGTAGATGCTGTTCAGGCCCAGGCGGTTGGCGATGGGCGCGTAGATCTCCAGCGTCTCGCGCGCGATGCGGCGCCTCTTCTCGGGCTCAACCGCGCCCAGCGTGCGCATGTTGTGCAACCGGTCCGCAAGCTTGATCAGGATGACGCGCACGTCGCGCGCCATCGCCAGCAGCATCTTGCGGAAGTTCTCAGCCTGGGCCTCCGCGTGCGTCTCGAACTCGATCTTGTGGAGCTTGGATACTCCGTCAACCAGCTCGGCGACCGGTTTGCCGAAGTTGCGGGAGATCTCGGTCTTCGTGACCGCGGTGTCCTCCATGACGTCGTGCAGCAGCGCGGCGGTCAGCGCCTGGGGGTCGAGATGCCACTGGGCGAGGATGTTAGCGACCGCCAGGGGGTGCGAGACGTAGGGCTCGCCCGACCTGCGGAACTGACCTTCGTGCGCCTGCTCGCTGAAGTGGAAGGCCGATTCGAGCTGCGAGATGTCCTCCGGCTTGAGGTAGCCGGACCATTCCTTGAACAGGGCGGCGGCGGCGGCTTGCATGAAGGATGAAGGCAGAAGGCAGAAGGCAGAAGGAACGGTTCTCGGTGTGGCGGTTCGGACTCTCCTTCATCCTTCCGCCTTCCGCCTTCGGCCTTTACGTCATGTCTGCCCCTTGTTGAGGATTTCCGCACCGTACTTGCCGGCGGCGAGCTCGCGTAGCGCGATCACAGTGGGCTTGTCGCGGTTCGCCTCCAGCATCGGCTGCGCGCCGTTGGTGATCTGGCGCGAGCGGTAGGTCGCCGCGAGCGACATATCGAAGCGGTTGGGAATCATTTTCAGACAGTCGTCAACGGTAATGCGTGCCATGTTCTGTGCCTCTGCTTACTTCACGCGGTTGATCAAATTGCCGTGGGGGGCGAGCTAGCGGGGGAACTTGAGACGCCCGGCCCGGATGATGCTCGCCAGATCCCGCGCCGCCCGGTTGAAATCGTCGTTAATAATAACATAATCGAACTCCGCGACGTGGCTGATTTCCTCGCGCGCGGCGGCCAGGCGCCGCGCGATCACCTCCGCGCTGTCCTGCGCGCGGCTCCTGAGCCGCGCTTCCAGCACCTCGAGCGACGGCGGCAGGATGAAAATACTCACGACCTGGGGCATGAGCTTGCGCACCTGCTGCGCGCCCTGCCAGTCGATCTCGAGCAGCACGTCGCGGCCCTGCGCGAGCTCGCGCTCGATCCACTTCTGCGAGGTGCCGTAGCGGTG
>JAHFRO010000073.1:7885-9310 GCA_023266245.1 Betaproteobacteria bacterium
TCTTGCCGACCGCGCCACCGCCGGCGAGCACGCGCTTCAACTCCGCCACGTGCGCGGTGAGGCGCGAGAGCTCCTCATCGATGTCGATCTTGGTCGCGAACAGCGCCACTTCCTGGCGGATGCGCTCGTCGTCGCCTGCGCCAAGCGCCTCCTTGAGCCGCGCCGCCAGCCGCTCCTGGTACAAGGCGATCACCTGGGGAATGCGCGGCACGATCCCGCCGATATGCCGTTCCATGCCCGCGGCGCGCTCGAGCAATGCCTGCTTGAGCTTTTCGCCCTCGCGCGCGCGCGCCGCGGTGAGCTCCGCGAGCACGGCTGCAAGCAGCTCCCGGCACCCTGCCTGCAGCTCTTCGAGCGGCAAAGGCTCGGTGGTGAGCACGCCGGGCCAGCGCAGCGCATCGGCCGCGCTGATTTGCGCGGCCCCGGCTAGTATCGTGCGCACCTTCAGTTCCAGCGCGCCGACCTGTCGCAGCATGTCCTCGTTGATCCTGACGGTCTTGCCTGTACCTGGCGCGGCGGTGAACGTGACGCGGCATTCAACCTTGCCGCGGGCGACCTGCGCTACCAGCGTCTCGCGCAGCACGGGCTCCATCGCGCGCAGATCGTCGGGCAGCCGGAACTGGATATCCAGATATCGGTGGTTGACCGAACGCAGTTCGAGATTGAGCGCGCCGTAGGCGAATTCCCGCGTAGCCGCGGCGTAGCCCGTCATGCTGTGGATCATCGTAAACCCGTGAGTCGTGATTCGTGAGTCGTGATTCGTGAACAGCCCCCCGCGGCTGCGCTCGATTTACCGTTCACCGTTTACCGTTTACCATTCATGCTGTTGTTGATTCTGAAAGATAACATAGCAAGGAGTGAGATGCGACCCAGCGGCAGACGACCCGATCAGCTGCGTGAAGTGCGCATTACGCGCCGCTACACGCGGCATGCCGAAGGCTCGGTGCTGATCGAATGCGGCGACACCCGGGTGATCTGCACCGCGAGCGTGCTCGACCAGCAGCCGCCGCACTTGAAGGGGCTGACGCAGGGCTGGATCACCGCGGAGTACGGCATGCTGCCGCGCTCAACCGGCACCCGCACCGAGCGCGAGGCCGCGCGCGGCAGGCAGTCGGGCCGCACGCAGGAGATCCAGCGGCTCATCGGACGCGCGCTGCGCTCGGTCGTGGATCTGGAGAAAATCGGAGAGCGCACCATCCACATCGATTGCGACGTGATCCAGGCCGACGGCGGCACGCGCACCGCGGGCATCACCGGCGCGTTCATCGCGTTGCACGACGCGATCGGCTTCATGTTGACGCAGCAGCAGATCGCCGCTTCGCCGATCCGCGATTTCGTGGCCGCGGTGTCGGTCGGGGTGTTCGAGGGCACGCCGGTGCTCGACCTCGATTACGCCGAGGATTCGCAATGCGGCACCGACATGAA
>JAHFRO010000073.1:9410-11121 GCA_023266245.1 Betaproteobacteria bacterium
AAGCTGCGCGAGATCCGCGAGCTGCTCACCCCGCTCGCAATCGAGGTAGTGCCGCAGTCGGAGCTCAGCGTAGGTGAGGCCGAAGAGCCGCATCCCGCCTTCGTCGAGAACGCGCTCGCCAAGGCGCGCCACGCCAGCCGTCACGCCGGGCTGCCCGCGCTCGCCGACGATTCCGGCATCTGCGTCGATGCGCTCGACGGCGCCCCCGGCGTGCATTCGGCGCGTTACGCCGGCGATCCCAGGTCCGACGAGCGCAACAACCGGAAGCTGCTGGCGGTGCTCGAGCGCGAGACCGGTCGGAGAGCGCACTATTACTGCGTAATCGTGCTGGTGCGGTACCCCGATGATCCGCAGCCCCTAATCGCCGAGGCCGAGTGGCACGGCGAGGTGCTGCACAGCCTTCGCGGCAGCGGCGGCTTCGGTTACGATCCGCTGTTCCTGATACCGGAGCTGGGCAAGACCGCGGCGGAGCTTCCACTCGAAGAGAAGAATGCCATCAGCCATCGCGGCAAGGCGCTCGCCGCGATGGTGGCGCGGCTAACAGCAATGCGGAATGCGGAATGATGAATGCGGAATGAAGGGACAAAGCGAAACGCCATGAACGTCAACTCATCACTCATCACTCATCATTCATCACTGCACTTCCGCGCGCTGCCCCCGCTCGCGCTCTACATCCACATCCCGTGGTGCGTGCGCAAATGCCCCTACTGCGATTTCAACTCGCACGAGGCGCGGGGGGCGGTTGCGGAAGAGCGCTACATCGCCGCGCTCATCGCCGATCTGGAGCAGGCGCTGCCGCTGGTGTGGGGCCGGCGCGTCACGAGCGTATTCTTCGGTGGAGGCACCCCCAGCCTGTTCTCGGCACGGGGAATAGACGCCATCCTCTCCGCGGTGCGCGCGCGGCTTACGCTCGCCCCGGAGGCCGAGGTGACGCTGGAGGCCAATCCCGGCACCTTCGAGGCGGACAAGTTCCGCGACTTTCGCGCCGTAGGCGTCAACCGCCTCTCGATCGGCATCCAGAGCTTCGACCCGGTGCATCTAAAAGCGCTCGGGCGTATTCATGACGACCGTGAAGCGCGGCGCGCGATCGAAATTGCCAAGTGCAATTTCGATAATATCAATCTCGATATGATGTATGGATTGCCGGGCCAGACGTTGCCGGAAGCGCTATGTGATGTCCAGTCCGCGTTGGGATTCGAGCCCCAGCATATCTCCGCGTATCACCTCACCATCGAGCCGAACACGCTGTTCCACCGCTACCCTCCCACCTTGCCGGACGAGGACGAAACCGCCGCGATGCAGAATGCGATCGAAGCGGAACTCGCCGCCGCCGGCTACGACCACTACGAGACTTCCGCCTTCGCGAAGCTTACTGGACCCCTCATCCCTCATCCCTCATCCCTCATCCCTGCGCGCAGCGCCCGCTGCGCGCATAACCTCAATTACTGGACTTTCGGCGACTATCTCGGCATCGGCGCTGGCGCCCACGGCAAGCTCTCCTTCTCCGACCGCATCGTGCGCCAGATGCGCGTGAAGCATCCGGAGCGCTACATGGAAGCCGCTGAACGCGGCGCCCCGATCCAGGAGGAGCACGATGTCGCGGCCGAAGAGGCAGGCTTTGAGTTCATGATGAACGCGCTGCGCCTCACGGAAGGTTTCCCGGCGAGCCTGTTCGAGGAGCGCGCCGGCGTGCCGCTTGCCGCCGTGCTGC
>JAHFRO010000024.1:0-12741 GCA_023266245.1 Betaproteobacteria bacterium
TGGCGTAACCCGAGCAGGCGTAGCCCAAGAACAGGATGAAGAGCATTTCGGGCAGCGTGCTCGAGAACGTGACCAGCAGCACCAGGCCCAGCGCGATCAGGACCACCACGGAGAACGGCACGCTCTTGCGCAGGTTAATGTCCTTGCCGCTGTAGAACTTGAAGTTGCTCACCATGGTAAGCCCGGCGAACAGGGTGAGCCCCCAGGCGAGCCACTTCACGTCGGCGCCCCTGATCTGATACTCGTTCATCGCCCACACCAGTCCGGCGATGAGGCAGGCCGCGGCGGGGCTGGGGAGCCCCTGGAAGAAGCGCTTGTCGGCAACGTCGAGCGTGGTGTTGAAGCGCGCCAGCCTCAACGCGGCGCAGGCGCAATAGATGAAGGCCGCGATCCAGCCCAGCTTGGTGGTGAGCCACGGCCCGAGTATAGCGATGTGCTTTATCGCCGCGAAATCCCTGAGCGCCCATACATACACCACGAGCGCCGGCGCCACGCCGAATGACACCATGTCGGAAAGGCTGTCGTACTCCGCGCCGAATGCGCTCTGGGTGCGCGTGAAGCGGGCGACGCGGCCGTCGAGCCCGTCGAACACCATCGCCACGAAGATCGCCATTGCCGACTGCTCAAAACGCCCGCTCATCGCCTGCACGATGGCGTAGAACCCGGCGAACAGGGCGATCGTCGTGAACAGGTTGGGAAGCCAGTAGATGCCGCGCCGGGCGAAGCGCGACCTGATGAAAAGCTTGTGTTCGCGCGGATCGTACATGCTCAAGATCCGTGAGTCGTGAGTCGTGAGTCGTGAGTCGAGAAAAAGCCCGGGGCACACATACGATTCACGAATCACGAATCACGATTCACACCCGTCAGGCTTCACGGGAGCACGGCGAGTATCGTTTCGGTGGCGTAGACCTTGTCGCCCACGCTCGCGACCGGTCGCGATTCCTGGGGCAGGTAGACGTCCACTCGCGAGCCGAAGCGGATGAAGCCGTAACGCTCGCCGCGCGCGAGACGCTGTCCGGTGCTGGCATAACACAGGATGCGGCGCGCGATCAGCCCCGCAATTTGCACGCAGGTCACGTCCGCTCCGCTACCCGTCCTGATCCACAGCGCGGCGCGTTCGTTCTCGAGCGAGGACTTTGACAGCGCGGCGTTGAAGAACTTCCCGGGGTGATGCCAGGCGTTGCGGATCTCGCCGTCCACCGGGCTCCGGTTGGAATGCGCGTTGAATGCGTTCATGAACACGCTCATCTTGAGCGCGTCGCGCTCGAGATACGGATCGCGCGCGCGCTCAACCGCGACGATGCGGCCGTCGGCTGGCGAGAGCACCGCCTTGGGCTCCTGCGGGATCGCGCGCGGCGGATCGCGGAAGAACTGCACCATGAACAGCGCCACGAGCCACAGCGGCGCCGCCCACCCCGGGCCCGACAGCCAGTGAACCAGCATCGCTGCAGCAACGGAGGCGGCAACGAACGGCCAGCCCTCCTTGGCGATGATGGGGTGCGGGTAGCTGCTCATCGAGGATTCGGGATTCGGGATTCGGGACTCAGGGGCGTGCGAGGAGGACATGTTGGTTTTCTCCGAATCCTGAATCCTGGCTCCTGAATCCTAGTTCTTGGTCTGGTCCACCAGCCGGTTCTTCTTGATCCACGGCATCATGTCCCGCAGTTTCGCCCCGATCACTTCGATCGAGTGGTTGGCGGAGACGCGGCGCATGGCCTTGAGTGAAGGCGCGCCGGCGCGGTTCTCGAGGATGAATTCCTTGGCGAACTGCCCGGTCTGGATTTCGTGCAGGATGCGCTTCATCTCGGCGCGCACCTGCTCGTTGATGATGCGGGGGCCGCGCGTGAAGTCACCGTACTCCGCGGTGTTCGAGACCGAGTAGCGCATGTTGGCGATCCCGCCCTCGTAGATGAGGTCCACGATAAGCTTGACCTCGTGCAGGCACTCGAAGTAGGCCATCTCCGGCGCGTAGCCCGCCTCCACCAGCGTATCGTAGCCCGCCTGGATCAGGGCCGTCAGACCCCCGCACAGCACCACCTGTTCGCCGAAGAGATCGGTCTCGCATTCTTCACGGAAGGTGGTCTCGATCACACCTGCGCGCGCAGCGCCGATCGCGGCGGCATAGGAGAGCGCGAGATCGCGCGCCTTCTTGCTCGGGTCCTGGTACACGGCGATGAGCGAAGGCACGCCGCCGCCCTGGGTGTAGGTCGAGCGCACCAGGTGCCCGGGGCCCTTCGGCGCGATCATGATGACATCGAGGTCGGCGCGCGGCTCGATTTGCTTGAAATGGATGTTGAAGCCGTGGGCAAACGCCAGCGCCGCCCCTTTCTTGATGTTGGGCTCGATATGGTTGCAGTAGACCTCCGCGTGGTGCTCGTCGGGCAGCAGGATCATCACCACATCAGCCCCCTTCACCGCGTCGTCGATCTCCTTCACCGCGAGGCCCGCGTTCTTGGCCTTGGTCCAGGACACGCCGCCCTTGCGCAGACCCACCGTGACCTTCGCGCCGGAATCCTTGAGGTTGTTGGCGTGGGCGTGCCCCTGCGAGCCGTAGCCGATGATGGCCACGTGTTTACGCTTGATGAGCGACAGGTCGGCGTCCTTGTCGTAATAGATCTTCATGGTTTCCCTCTGGTTTGAATGCGAGAGGCGATAGACGAGAGGTGAATAGGCGTAACACCGAGTGGTGTTCCACTCCTCTCGCCCTCTCTCCTCTCTCCTCTCTAGACTCTAAGCACCCGGTCGCCGCGGCCGATGCCGGAGGCGCCGGTGCGTACCGTTTCCAGTATCGCGCCGCGGTCTATCGCCTTGAGAAAGGCATCGAGCTTGGAGCCGGTACCGGTCAGCTCGATGGTGTAATCCTTGTCGGTGACGTCGATGATGCGCCCGCGGAAAATGTCGGCCATGCGCTTCATCTCCTCGCGGTCCTTGCCCACGGCGCGCACCTTGACCAGCATCAGCTCGCGCTCGATGTGGTCGCCGTCGGAGAGATCGATCACTTTCACCACGTCGATCAGCTTGTTGAGCTGCTTGGTGATCTGTTCGATCACTTCGTCAGATCCCGCGGTGACGATGGTCATGCGCGAGAGTGTCGCGTCCTCGGTCGGAGCCACGGTCAACGACTCGATGTTATAGCCGCGCGCGGAGAACAGGCCCGCCACGCGGGAGAGCGCACCGGCCTCGTTCTCGAGCAGAATGGAGATGATGTGTCTCATACCAGGATCATTTCCGAGAGCCCCTTGCCGCCCGGAATCATCGGGAACACGTTCTCCGTCTGATCGGTGATGAAGTCCATGAACACGAGCTCCTGCTTGCGCGAGAACGCTTCCTTGAGCGCGGGCTCCACGTCCACCGGCTTCTCGATCTTCATGCCGACGTGGCCGTAGGACTCCGCGAGCTTCACGAAGTCCGGCAGCGCGTCCATGTACGATTCGGCGTAGCGGTTGCCGTGGAAGAACTCCTGCCACTGCCGCACCATGCCCATGTACTTGTTGTTGAGATTCACCACCTTGATCGGCAGCCGGTACTGCTTGCAGGTCGAGAGTTCCTGGATGCACATCTGGATCGAGGCCTCGCCGGTGACGCACGCCACGGCCGCCTTCGGATGTGCGAGCTGCACGCCCATCGCGGCGGGCAGCCCGAAACCCATGGTGCCGAGGCCGCCGGAGTTGATCCAGCGCCGCGGCTGGTCGAACTTGTAGAACTGCGCGGCCCACATCTGGTGCTGGCCGACGTCGGAGGTGACGAAAGCCTCGCCACTGGTGACCTCGTAGAGCTTCTCGATCACGTACTGCGGCTTGATGATGGGGCTTGCGCGGTCGTACTTGAGGCAGTCGCGCGAGCGCCACAGCTCGATCTGCGTCCACCAGGTCTTGAGCGCTTCCTGATCGGGTTTCTCCCTGGAAGTCTCAAGCCGTTTGATGAGCTCGCGCAGCACCTCGCGCACGTTGCCGACGATCGGGATGTCCACCTTCACCCGCTTGGAGATCGAGGAAGGATCGATGTCGATGTGGATGATGGTGCGCTGTTCCGCAAAGAAATGCTTGGGGTTGCCGATCACCCGATCGTCGAAGCGCGCCCCGATCGCGAGCAGCACGTCGCAGTGCTGCATCGCCATGTTGGCTTCGTACGTCCCGTGCATGCCGAGCATGCCGAGGAACTGGCGATCGGTCGCCGGGTAGCCGCCGAGCCCCATCAATGTGTTGGTGCAGGGGAACCCCAGTAGACGCACCAGCTGCGCGAGTTCTTCCGAAGCCCCACCCAGGACCACGCCGCCGCCGGTATAGATCATCGGGCGTTTGGCCTTCATCAAGGTCTGGATCGCCTTCTTGATCTGACCGGTGTGCCCCTGGGTGACCGGGTTGTAGGAGCGCATCGTGATGGTCTCGGGATAGTGAAACTCGGCCTTGGCCGTGGTCACGTCCTTGGGAATGTCCACCACCACCGGGCCGGGGCGGCCGGTGGCGGCGATGTAAAACGCCTTCTTGATGGTGAGCGCGATATCCTTCACGTCCTTCACCAGGAAGTTGTGCTTCACACAGGGGCGCGTAATGCCCACCGTGTCGCATTCCTGGAACGCGTCCAGGCCGATGGCGTGGGTCGGCACCTGCCCGGTGATGATGACGTGCGGGATGGAGTCCATGTAGGCGGTGGCAATACCGGTCACCGCATTGGTGACCCCCGGCCCGGAAGTGACGAGCGAGACGCCCACCTTGTCGGTAGAGCGCGCATAGCCGTCGGCGGCATGCACCGCACCCTGCTCGTGCCGCACCAGGATGTGCTTGACCTGGTTCTGCTTGAACAGCTCGTCGTAAATGAACAGCACGGCCCCGCCGGGGTAGCCGAACACGTATTCGACCCCCTCTTCCTGCAGGCAGCGCACCACGATTTCAGCGCCGTTCAGTTCCATGGCCTAGTCCCAGGCAAACTCGGAAACGTGTAACGTTACCGTTTGCAGCCGCTCAGGTCAAGCAAAAAATCCCTGTAAACAGGAGGATAGAGCAATCGTTCGCGATCGCTTGGAGCTTGGGTTACGCCTCACCACCGTTTTGTTAAGATGCCCCGACCTCGGCGGGCAAGTTGGGAGGAGCGCCCCGGTGGGCGGCCCCGTGCCACTGCAACAATCAAAAAGGCGAGACCACTGGCCACTTACAAAGAACTGTCGGATTTCCTCGCCGAAGTCGAGCGTCGCGCCTACAAACAGGCACTGTTCGCAGTGCGGGATAATCACGCCGCGCTGGACATCGTGCAGGACGCGATGCTCAAGCTCACCGAGAAATACTCCGCGCGCCCCCCTACCGAACTTCCGCTTTTATTCCAGCGCATCCTGCAGAACACCATCCGCGACTTCTACCGCCGGCAGAAAGTGCGCGCGCTGTGGACTACGCCGCTTTCGAGCTTGTTGGGGGCCGACAGCGAGGATGACGCCGATCCGCTGGAAACTTTGGAGGTGGAGGACGACTCCAAATTCTCGGAACCTCCCGCCGAACAGCTGGCGCGCTCCCAAGTACTTGCTTTAATTGAGAAAGCGCTGGAGAAATTACCGGCCCGTCAACGCCAGGCTTTTCTCCTGCGTTACTGGGAAGAACTAGACGTCGCCGCAGCAGCGAAAATAATGGGTTGCTCGGAGGGGAGCGTGAAAACGCACTGCTCACGGGCAACCCACGCCCTTGCTGCGACGCTGAAAAAACAGGGGATCAAGCTATGAACCAGCCGGAACACGAACTGGCGAGGAAGATCGTCCAGCACCTCGAATACGGCGTAGACCAACTCGACTCAGGCACGCGCGAGCGTCTGCTCGCGGCGCGCAAGGCCGCTCTTTCGCACTACCGGGAACAGCCCGAGCCGGTGCTCGGCCTGGCGTGGGCGGGACTGGCCGTGGCGAGAGTCACCGAACACCGTTTCTACAGCACCCGCCATTTGATCGCGGTCGCGACGCTCATCCTCGCGCTGGTGGGCTTTGCCTACTGGCAGAGCATGGGGCCAGTGAACGAGCTTGCCGACATCGACGTGAGCCTGCTCACCGACGAGTTGCCGATCAACGCCTACCTCGACAAGGGCTTCGATTCATGGCTAAAACGTGCGTCGCGCTGATCGTTTGGCTATGTCTCGCGCTACCCGCAGTCGCTGCACAAAGCAAGTCGGACACTAAGAAGCCCGCCAGGCCCGCTTGGTCGGAGCTCGCGTCCTCACAGCAGCAGATCCTCGCCCCGCTCGCGCCCGAGTGGGACAGGATGGACGTCACGCAGCGCAAGAAGTGGATCGCCATCGCCCAGCGTTATCCCAAGATGAAGCCGCAGGAACAGCAGCGTTTGCAGAAACGCATGACCGAGTGGGTCAAGCTCACGCCTCAGCAGCGCAAAGCGGCGCGCGAGAAGTACCAGAAGCTCAAGGGGCTGCCGCCCGAAAAACGCCGGGAAGTCGCGGCCCAATGGCAGCGCTACCAGCAGTCGCTTGCGGCCCAGCCCGAGCTATCCCCGTCGGATGCGCCTGCGCCGCCGGAGGCGCAGCCCGCCGAAGCGCCGGCAGCCGCCTCGGCCGGGGGAACGGCGCCCGCCGCAGAAACCCCCGCACCCTCCTCGCGATAAATCCGCGCTCCGCCCGGAACGATGCGCCCCGCCGCTGACAACGGCGCGCTGCGGGACGCACCTCCTGCCAGCCTCGCGCTCGCCGGCACATACTTCATCTGGCAATGGCCGCGCGGCGGCCAGACGCTGCCAATGAAGACCTGGCGGCTGAAGCGGGTGACGCGTGAGGGCGGCGCGCTCACGCTGCGCCATGCGCTCGCCCGCTTCGTTTTCGCCTTGGGGGGAGCTTGCTCTTAGGAGCGGGCTTTGGATGGGCGCTTGCCGACCGCGAGCGGCAGTTCCTGCACGACCGGCTCGCGGGAACGCGGATCGTGAACTGCTGATCCACGATCCACGTTCCCGCGGTTTCGAGTTTCGGGTTTCGAGTTTCGGGTCTCGAGATTCCAGCTAGATTGTCGTTCAACTTGGAACCCGGAACACGAAACACGGAACTATCTTCTTTCCTGCCACCACATCATACTCACCGCGACGGAGAGGAAGATCACACTCGGCATGATCGCGCTCGCGAACGCCGGCCAATCGTTGAGCAGCCCGAGGTGCGAGAACAGGCGGTTCAGGAAATGGAACGCGATTCCAAGCATGATGCCGGCGAAGATCTTCGCGCCCAAACCCGCCTGCCGGCTTTGGATATGCGCGAAGGGAAGCGCGAGCACCATCATCACCAGTACCGCCAGCGGATAGACGAGTTTGGCCCACAGCGCGATCTCGTAGCGCAGCGCCCTCTGGCGGTTTTCCTTGAGATGCTGGGCATAGGAATAAAGGCTCCACGCCGACATCTGCTCGGGCTTCACCAGCAGCACGTTGAGCAGACCGGGATCGAGCACCGATTGCCAGCTCGCTTCCTCGATCTCGTGCACCGTGGTCTTCATGTCCTCGAAGCGGGTCTGGGTGACCTCCCGCAGCAGCCAGCGGCGCTCGTTCTGATAGCTGCCGCGCTTGGCGAAGCTGATCGATCGCAGCCGGTACTGATCGTCGAACTCGTAGATCCGCACGCCCTGCAGCGTGGAATCGGGGAGCACTTCGATTACGTTGATGAAGCTCTTGTCATCCTTGATCCACAGCCCGGAGCGGAATTCCTGCGCCACCAGCCCGGTGATGGACTGCGAGCGCACGCGCTGCGCGAGCTGCTCCGCGGGCGGCGCGATGAACTCGCCGAAGATGAAGGTGAGCATCGCGAACATGAGGCCGATCGCTGCGAGCGTGGCCGCGAAGCGCACGGTCGACACGCCGGAGGTTCGCATCACGGTGTACTCCGAGCCCGCCACCAGCTGGGCAAGCGCAAACAGCGTGCCGATCAGCGCCGCGATCGGGAACAGTGCGTAGATGTGGTCCGGCACCGACAGCAGCACGTAGATGAGGATCCGGCGCATGCTGTAGGCGCCGCGCCCGAGGTCCTTGATCTGCTCCACGAGATCGAAGAACGCGAACAGCATCACCAGCGCAGCGAACACCAACGCGGTCGCGGCAACAATCTCGGTCGCAATATAGCGTCGGAGTGTCCTCATCGGACGAAGCGGAACAGAGAGAACACCATCAGGCGCCGGTAGAACAGGAGGAGCAGGAGGAGGAGCATCGCGGCGTGCACCCCGAGCAGTCCGCCGACCAGGGTGAGCCGCGATTGTGCAATGGAGGCCTGCGTAATAGAGAGCAGGTTGCTGTAGGTCATGTAGATCAGCAGCGCCAGCACCAGGTTCATCGAGCGCCCCGCCCGCGGGTTGATGAAGGAGAGCGGAATCGCCAGCAGCGCCAGGATCAGGGCGCTCGCCGGCAGCCCGATGCGCCACGACAGCTCCGCCAGGTTGGGAGGCGTCGGGTCGCGCAGCAGCTCGAGGGTGGAAACGGTCTTGGTGGTCGGCGCGCGCTCGGCCCGGGCCTCCGAGGACTCGATGCGCATCGCGTAACGGTCGAACTGGTAGATCTTGTACTCCGCCGTGCCGGGCTCGCCTTCATAGCGATGGCCGCTGAGCAGCACCAGAAAGCGGTCGCCGTTTTCCGCGGTCTCCTGGAAACCGCGCGCCGCGACCATGACACCCTGCTTCTGATGCTGCGTGGAGCTTACGAACACCTTGGCGACGAGGTTTTCGGCGCCCGAGACCTCCTCGACGAAGTAGACGCGCTCGGCCTGACGGGATTCGCGGAATACGCCGGGCGAAACCGCCGACACGTCATCGCGGCTGTCCATCTGGCGGCGCAGTTCCTCGCTCTTCGCCACCGCCCACGGCGATAGCGCCAGAGACAGCAGCGCGATGATGAACACCAGCGGGGCGGCAAACACCAGCACCGGGCGTATCCATTCCGTCAGGCTCATGCCGCTAGAGAACCACACCACCATTTCGGAATCGCGGTAGCTGCGCGTGAGCGTCATCAGCACCGCAATGAACAACGTCAACGACAGCAGCACCGGCGTGTAGTTGAGCGTTGAGAAGCCGAGCAGCGTCGCCACGCCGACGGAGGTAATCGCTCCGCTCGCCGCTTGACCGAGCAGGCGCACCAGTTGCGTGGTGAGCGTGATTCCGAGCAGCACGAAAAACGTCGCCAGTGCGGCGGTCACCAGTTCGCGCAGCAAGGTAGTGCGGAAGATCATCGATAAACCGGGATTAACTTTGACTTTTCGGCAAGAATGCGCAAATAATCAGCGATCTAACTCAATATGGAGCCCACGGTGGAATTTAGCATAAAAAGCGGTGCGCCGCAGGCGGGCCGCAACGGTTGTCTGGTGGTGGGCGTATTCGAGCCGCGCAAGTTGTCCGGAGCGGCAGCGAGCCTCGACCGCGCCGCGAAAGGATATCTGAGCGGAGTGGTGCACCGCGGCGATATGCAAGGCAAGCTCGGCACGACGCTGCTGCTGCACAGCGTGCCCAACGTGGCGGCCGAGCGCGTGCTGCTGGTGGGTCTCGGACGCGAGGCCGTATTCCGCGACAAGCAGTATCGGGAAGCGGTGGCTGCGGCGATCCGCGCCCTCAACGCCAGCGGGGCGGAGGAAGCTTCGTTGCACTTGACCGAGCTCATGGTAGGCCGGCGCGACGCAGCGTGGAAGGTGGCGCACGCCGTGACGGTGGCGCGCGAGTGCGCATACCGCTTCACCCGCATGAAGAGCGGCAGCGAAGAGCCGGAGCCCGCGCTGCGCCGGCTTACCCTGAGCGTCAACGACCGCTCCGCGCTGCGGCGCGCCACCGCCGGGCTCGAGCAGGGGCTCGCCGTCGCGCACGGCATGAGCCTCGCCAAGGATCTCGGCAACCTGCCGCCGAATGTCTGCACGCCGTCCTATCTCGCCGATCAGGCGCGCGAACTGGCGAAGCACTACCGCATGAAGGTGCAGGTGCTCGAGCGCGAGGACATGGAAAAGCTCGGCATGGGGGCGCTGCTTTCGGTGGCGCGCGGCAGCGCGCAGCCACCCAAATTCATCACGCTCGAGTACCGCGCAGGGCCGAAGAAGGCAAAGCCGATCGCGCTGGTCGGCAAGGGCATCACCTTCGACACCGGCGGCATCTCGCTCAAGCCCGCAGCCGAGATGGACGAGATGAAGTTCGACATGTGCGGAGCGGCGAGCGTGCTCGGCACGCTCAAGGCGGTGGGCGAGATGCGGCTGCCGGTCAACGTAGTGGGGGTCATCCCCACCACCGAGAACATGCCGGGCGGCCGCGCCACCAAACCCGGCGACATCGTGAAGAGCCTCTCTGGCCAGACCGTCGAAATCCTCAATACCGATGCGGAAGGACGCCTCATCCTGTGCGATGCGCTAACCTACGTCGAGCGCTACCAGCCCGCGGCGGTAATCGACATCGCCACGCTCACCGGTGCCTGCGTGATCGCGCTCGGGCACGTCGCGACGGGGCTCTTCGCCAACGACGACGCGCTCGCGCGCGAACTGCTCAACGCGGGGGAAACCGCCTATGACCGCGCCTGGCACCTGCCGCTGTGGGACGACTATCAGGAGCAGTTGAAGAGCAACTTCGCCGACTTTGCCAACATCGGCGGGCGTCCCGCCGGGGCGGTGACCGCGGCGTGCTTTCTCGCGCGCTTCACGAATAAGTACCTATGGGCGCACCTCGACATCGCCGGCATCGCCTGGAAGAGCGGCAAGGAGAAAGGCGCCACCGGCCGCCCGGTGCCGCTGCTCACCCAGTTTCTCATAGGCCGCGCTGGACGGAAGTAACAGCTTAACCGCCAACGGCGCGAAGGACGCTAAGGAAACGCAAAGCTGATGAATCGGATTATGAATCAAACTTTGCGTAACTTTGCGCCTCAGCGTCTTTGCGGTGAAGCTTTTCGGGGTTTGGCGTGACTCAGATCGACTTCTATACCCACGTCGAGGACAAGCTCAAGACCGCGTGCGCGCTCTCGGCGACGGCGTTCGCGCGCGGACTCAAGGTCACTGTCTTCTGCCCCGATCCCGAGACGGCGCACCGTTTCGACCGCATGCTGTGGACCACGCCCGCAATCGGTTTCGTTCCGCACTGCGCGCCCGAGGACGCGCTCGCGCCGGTCACACCGGTGATCGTGGACTGCCGCGGCGAGACGCTCACGCACGATGAGGTGCTGCTCAATCTGCGAACCGAATGGCCGCCGTTCTTCAGCCGTTTCCAGCGGCTGATCGAGATCGTCAGCCTCGATGACGAGGACCGCGCGAGAGCCCGCGAGCGCTTCCGCTTCTACCGCGATCGCGGCTACGAAATCCGCACTCACGACCTAAGCAAGACCCAAAACCCGTGAACAGTGAACGGTTAACAGTGAACAGAAAAGACCGCCGCGCAGCCGGGTTTCTCCGTTCACCGTTTACTGTTTACCGTTCACTCGAGCTATCTTAATGGCAGAGCAACCGATCCGGCACGATGAGGGCGACGAGCTGCTACAGCGCGCCGACGCGCTGCTCGCGCGCCGCCGCAATGCCGCGCCGCCGCAGCCCGCTGCCGACGCGCCCGACATCCCGACGCTGACCGAGGTGGTGGAGGCGCAGCCTGCGGCCGACGACATCCCCACGCTCACCGAGATCATGGTCGAGCTGCAGGAGCCCGCCGCGGCCGCGCCGGCGGCGCCCGTACCGGCCGGACCCGAGGCGCCGGCCGCCTCCGGCAAGGTGATCTCGCGCGTGCAGGCGCAGAACCTCGAGCACAGCGTCTATCAGAAGCTCAGGCGCGATCTCGACGAGAGGATCGGAGAAGTGCTGCAGGACCGCTTTCTGCCGGACATCGGCAGCGCGCTCGATGCGGTGCTGCAGAAGATCAGCCAGGACCTCCAGTCCAACATCAACCTGATGGTGCGCTCCTCGATCGAGGAAACGCTGCGCACTCAACTCAAGAATCTGCGGCTTGCGCTGGAAGCGAAAGCCGCGGAGCAGGAGGGCGAGTCCGCTGCCTCCGGTATAATCCCCGCTTTTTCCGGATCATCCCCCTCCCCTTCCAACATGGAGCTCGCCAAGAGTTTCGAGCCGGCGGCGATCGAGGCGCGCTGGTATCCGGTCTGGGAGAACAGCGGCTATTTCAAGGCCGGCCTCGACGAGGGGAATCCCGACAACTACTGCATCCTGCTGCCGCCGCCCAACATCACCGGGACGCTGCACATGGGGCACGCGTTCCAGCAGACGCTGATGGACGCGCTCACCCGCTATCACCGCATGCGCGGTTACAACACGCTGTGGCAGCCGGGCACCGACCACGCCGGCATCGCCACGCAGATCGTGGTCGAGCGCCAGCTCGAAGCGGAAGGCACCTCGCGCCGCGACATCGGGCGTGACCCGTTCGTCGAGAGGGTATGGAAGTGGAAAGAGGAATCGGGCTCGACGATCACGCGCCAGATGCGCCGGCTCGGCGCCTCCTGCGACTGGGAGCGCGAGCGCTTCACCATGGACGAGGGGCTCTCGAAGGTGGTGACCGAGGTGTTCGTGCGGCTCTTTGATCAGGGCCTCATCTACCGCGGCAAGCGGCTGGTCAACTGGGATCCCGTGCTGCAGACCGCTGTCTCCGATCTCGAAGTCGAATCCGAGGAGGAGGACGGCCAGCTCTGGCACATCCGCTATCCGCTCGCCTCCGGCGCAAGCCACGTGATCGTCGCCACCACCCGGCCTGAAACGATGCTGGGCGACGTCGCGGTCGCCGTGCATCCGGAGGATCCGCGCTACCAGGGAATCATCGGGCAACACGTAATGCTGCCGCTC
>JAHFRO010000024.1:12841-24470 GCA_023266245.1 Betaproteobacteria bacterium
AGCAGGAGGCGCAGGCCAAGTACCGGCAGACGCTGCTCGATCGCATGCGGGCGGGCGCAAAAGTGACTCCCTCGGAACTCAAGCAGGACGAGGACGTGCTCGACACCTGGTTCTCTTCCGCCATGTGGCCGTTCTCCACGCTGGACTGGCTGGAGGACAATCCGGCACTGCGCCTCTACCTGCCCTCCAGCGCGCTGGTGACCGGCTTTGACATCATCTTCTTCTGGGTCGCGCGCATGGTGATGATGGCGCTGCCCTTCACCGGTAAAGTGCCGTTCCGCGAGGTCTACGTGCACGGACTGGTGCGCGACGCCGGGGGCCAGAAGATGAGCAAGTCCAAGGGCAACGTTCTCGATCCGCTCGACATCATCGACGGCATCGGGCCCGAGGAGCTCGTTGAGAAGCGCACTTCCAACCTGATGAATCCGAAGCAGGCGGAGGAAATCGCCGCGGCCACGCGCCGCCAGTTTCCCAACGGCATCCCCGCCTTCGGCACCGACGCGCTGCGCTTCACCTTCGCCAGCCTCGCCTCGCACGGCCGCGACATCAAATTCGATCTGTCGCGTTGCGACGGTTACCGCAACTTCTGCAACAAGCTGTGGAACGCCACCCGCTTCGTGCTGATGAACTGCGAAGGGCGCGACGTCGGGCTGGATGAGAAGCTCCCGGTCGAGCTGTCAGTGGTGGACCGCTGGATGGTGAGCCGGCTACAGCGGGCGGAGCTTGACGCGCACCAGGCCTTCCGCGAATACCGTTTCGACAATCTCTCGCGCGCGATCTATGAGCTCGTGTGGGATGAGTACTGCGACTGGTACGTGGAGCTCGCGAAAGTCCAGCTCGCCGGCGGCAATGAGGCGCAGCAGCGTGGAACCCGCCGCACGCTTACGCGCGTTCTGGAAGCCATTCTGCGGCTCGCCCACCCGGTGATTCCCTTCATCACCGAGGAGCTATGGCAGAAGGTCGCGCCGCTCGCCGGAAAGCACGGGCCGAGCATCATGCTGCAGCGCTACCCCGAGCCGCAGTCCGAGAAGTTGGACGACGCAGCGGAACGCGAAGTGGCGCTGTTCAAGGAACTCACCAACGCCTGCCGCACGCTGCGCGCGGAAATGAACATCGCGCCTTCGCATAAGCTGCCGCTCCTCATCCAGGGCAGCCGCGAGCGGCTCGCGCCGTTCGTGCCCTACCTTGCCGCGCTCGCGCGGCTGTCCGAGGTCATCGTGAGCGAGGGCGAGCTGCCAGCAGTGGAAGCGCCCGTGTCCATCGTCGGCGAGTACCGGCTGATGCTCAAGATCGAAGTGGACGTGGCCGCCGAGCGGGAGCGGCTGCACAAGGAGCGGCTGCGGCTGGAGGCCGAAATCGCCAAGACACAGGAGAAGCTCGGCAACCCGGGCTTCGTCGAGCGCGCGCCGCCGCTCATCGTGGCGCAGGAGAAGGAACGCCTCGCCCGCTTCACGGCCACGCTCGAAAAAGTCAAAGAGCAGCTACGGAAACTCGCCACCTAGCGAGTGACTGAGTAATTAGGTGAATAAGCGATTGAGTGATTCAGTAATGGCACCACGCCACAGGGGCGCTCGATTTCATCACCCAGTCACTCAACGCTAATAGCGCGAGGGATCGAACGGCACCTTCCGGCCGACCAGGCTCTCGAGCAGGATCAGCTCCGCGTCGGTGTGGTTGATGAAGGGCGCTTTCTCGATCATGCGCGGCATGCCCTTGGGGTAGATGTAGCGCGGCTGCTCGTGGTGCGTGGTGCGCACGACTTCCGCCTGCTGCGGGTCGTCCACCGGCACGAGCTCCGCCTCGCCGTAACAGGTGCAAACGTAGGTGCGGAACGCCTCGGTCTCAACGTACACACCGGTGCCGCGGATGCCGATCGACGCGGACGGGGTCTGAATCCGCGTTTCCCTGCCCGGCGCGAGCACCGATAGCAGCGCGCCGGTCACAACGCGCAAGGCACTTACGACAAGCTGCGCCGCGCGCCCCGACAGCTCGATCCGTGAATCGGCGCGCACCAGGAACGCGTCGCGGCCGACGACTGCAACCAGCTCCGCGTTGCGCCCCGTGGTGATCACGTCGCCCGGCTTCACCTCCATCCCCAGCTTCGCGGGCTTGCCGTTGATACGCACGTTGCCCCGCACCCGGGCAACGCCCTTTTGCACGGCGTCCGCCGCCAGCGCGTCCCGCAGGCGCGCCATTCCGAGGGCGAGCGCCGCCCCGCCCACCGCCGCGCGCGAAAGCCAGGTTCTTCGCTTCATCTCTGCTGGTTGCCCTGCTCACGCCGTTGATCGGCCGACTGCTGCAGGTTCTGCTCGACGCCCTTCGCCTTTTCCATCGCCTGCCGCTGGCTTTTGATGATGTCCGGCGGCGGCTCCTTCGGCTTGCTGTCGCAGGCGGCAACCAGCAGCAATACCGGCAGGATCAGAATGCGTGGGGACATGTTGCGTCCTCCAGAAGTTAGCGCGGCGGTTCACCGTCCGCGCTAACGCTTCTTCAGGAAAAAAACGAACTCGGCGTTCGCCGTCTCGGATGAGAGCAGCGCGTTGCCGGTCTGCTTGGAAAACGCCTGGAAGTCCTTCACCGAGCCGGGGTCGGTGGCGAGGATTTTCAGCACCTGGCCTGAGGCCATGTCGGTGAGCGCCTTCTTGGTGCGCAGTATCGGCAGCGGACAGTTCAGTCCGCGCGCATCCAGTTCCTTGTCAAAATGCATCGCCTTTTCGCTCTGTGGACCCGTTGTCAATCAAACTTTCTATATTGTTTCGGACAAGACGGCTGGGCGCGAATTACTTCTTGCCGCCGCTGGCGTAGTCCCCCATCCCCTTCTTTTGGGGGGCGTCCGCATCAGCGGCCCCCTTGGCGCCCTGGATCTTCTGGCTCGCGCTCTGGCCGGATTGCTCTTTCGCCGTACCGGCGGTTTGCTGGCGCACGGTCTGGCCGAAGAAGCTGTAAACGCCGATCGCAGCGATCGCGATCAACGCCACGATGATGATGTATTCGGTCATGCCCTGGCCGCCTTGCCTCATGTGGCTCACCACCTTGGAACTGCTGGAAATCTTGATGCTCCCCATGTTTGCCTCCGGTTGCACGTTTATAGGATGGCCGTCTTTTCCAAGACGCAGCAAAATCCTAGCACGGTTCGATAACGAAAATTGCGGTTTTTCGCCCGTCGGTTGCGCCGCACAAGCGATTTTCGATGCGCGCCGCCACGGCGCCCCGCCCGGCCACCTTGGCGGCCCAGCGGCGTATCAAAAAATGCTGATATTGCGGTCGGCCAGCAGCTGAGACAGCCGCGTGTTGGCCATCGCCAGACGGTCCACCAGCAGCTCGAGAAACGCGCCGTGGAAGTGGTGCCGGCACAGGTCCGAGGCCTTGCTCAAATTTTCGGCCCGGATCTCGATCACCGTGATGCCGGAGAGAGCAACAACGCTGGCCGAGCGCTGGAACTTCTGCTTGCCGAGATAGGCCATCTCGCCGAAGCACTCCCCGGCCTTCAGGATGTTGAGCAGCCTGTCCTGCTTGACGACCTTCACTTCGCCGGAAACCAGGATGAAGAAGGAGGAGCCGATGTCGCCCTCATGGATCAGCACCGTATCGCGCGGATGTTTGTGCCAGGTGGAGAGCCGCAGCACCTCCCACAGCTCGACGTCGGTGAATTGACGGAAGAATTCGAGCTTGCGCAGCATGTCGAACTTCTCGCTCTCTGCGAAACCCCGGTCCGGCTTCTCCTGGGTGCCGAGCGCGGCCACCAGATCGTGCGCGAACTCTTCCCAGGTCTGGTAGCGGTTGGCGGTGTTCTTCTTCAGCGCGCGCATTACGATCTCATCGATGCGCTGAGGAATGTCGGATCGCAGCTGGCTCGGCGGCGGCGGATCGACGTTGATGATCTGGTAGATCATGCTGTAGTTGTTGGTGCCCTGGAACGGCAGCCTGCCGGTGAGCAGCTGGTACATCACCACGCCGAGCGAAAAGATGTCGGTCTGGTGGGTCAGCGACTGCTCCTTCACCTGCTCCGGCGACATGTAGGCCGGTGAACCGACGCCGCTGACCTGTGTGGTCTCCGCGGCAAGTGTCAATGCCGCTCCGAAGTCGGAAATCTTGATGTCCGACTCCCCGGCGAGCAGGATGTTGGCGGGCTTGATGTCGCGGTGGATCACCCCTTGCCGGGCCGCATAGTCAAGGGCCCGCCCGCACTTGTAGATGATCTCCAGGATTTTCTGGATCGGCAGCATGCCGTCGAGATACGTGTATTGCTCGAGCGTGGTGCCGTCCACGTATTCCATCACGATGTAATTCGCCTCATCCTCCGCCACCGCGTCGTAGATGGTGACGATGTGCGGATGTGAGAGCTTGCCGGCGAGAGAAGCCTCGGTGACGAAGAGCTTCCGGTAGCGCTTGCCGTGCTCCTTGTCGCCGAGCGCTTCGGGAAACACCACCTTGATCGCGACCTGGCGGTTCTGGAACGGGTCGTACGCCTGATACACCGCACTGGTGGCGCCTTTGCCGATTTCCTTGATGACTTCGTATTTCCCGATTTTATGCATCGCGGGTATCACGCCAGGCGCAGCGGGCGCGCGAGAAATATCCATAAAAAGACAATACCATAAAGCACCATGCTTGAGCCGCGACTGAAGTCAATCCGACGTGATCTATGTCACACCGGCGGCGCCTGCGTCGCGCTTCAAACTGCGCGGCCGGCGGCAACCGCAGCGGCCGCGTTGCTGGCTGTGGCGAACATTCGTGGCTAACATGGCGTTGATGACACCGGTTACGACGCAAATGCAGACCAACGAATCATCGCCGCCTCAGCCAGTTACCCTCGGTGCAGCCTTCTGGTATTGGCTCAAGCTGGGCTTCATCAGCTTTGGCGGTCCCACCGGCCAGATCGCGATCATGCATCAGGACCTGGTGGAACGCCGGCGCTGGATCTCGGAGCGTCGCTTCCTGCACGCGCTCAATTACTGCATGGTTCTGCCAGGCCCAGAAGCACAACAGCTTGCGACCTATATCGGCTGGATGATGCACAAGACCTGGGGCGGCGTGATCGCCGGCACGCTGTTCGTGCTGCCTTCGCTCGTGATCCTGATTCTGCTGTCGTGGATCTACATGGCGTTCGGCAACGTGCCTGCGGTGGCCGGGATTCTGTACGGCATCAAGCCGGCGGTCACTGCCGTCGTGGTATTCGCCGCCTACCGCATCGGTTCACGCGCGCTCAAGAACGGCGTGCTGTGGGCGATCGCGGCGGCGGCGTTTGTCGCCATCTTCGCGCTCAAGCTGCCGTTCCCGCTGATCGTCATCACCGCCGGGGTCATCGGCTACATCGGCGGCCGCCTCGCACCTGCGAAATTCGCGACCGGGGGCGGCCACGGCGCGGCCGACGAAGGCTTCGGCCCGGCGCTCATTGACGATCACACGCCCACGCCCGCGCATGCCCTGTTCCGGTGGTCGCGGTTTGTCGCCGTATGCCTCGCCTTCCTCGTGCTCTGTGGCGCTGCGCTAGGCGGACTCGCGTTCGTCTGGGGTTGGCAGGGCACGTTCACGCAAATGGGCTGGTTTTTCACCAAGGCGGCGTTCCTTACGTTCGGCGGGGCCTACGCGGTGTTGCCATACGTCTACCAGAACGCGGTCGAGCACTACCAGTGGCTCACGGCGACGCAGATGATAGACGGGCTCGCGCTCGGCGAGACCACTCCCGGACCGCTCATCATGGTGGTCGCTTTCGTTGGCTTTGTCGGCGCGTGGACCAAGGAGTTGTTTGGCCCTGAGAGCCTGTTCCTCGCCGGGGCGCTCGCCGCGATTGTCGCGACCTTCTTCACGTTTTTGCCGAGCTTTCTCTTCATCTTCGCCGGCGCGCCGCTCATCGAGACCACCCACGGCGATCTCAAGTTCACGGCGCCGCTCACCGGCATCACGGCCGCCGTGGTCGGCGTCGTGCTGAACCTCGCGGTGTTCTTCGCGTGGCACGTGCTGTGGCCGGAAGCGACCGAGGCTGCGCCATTCAGCGGGCCTTTCGAGTGGACGACGCTCGTGATCGGCGCGGTGGCCGCCGTCGCGCTGTTCCGCTTCAAGGCCGGCATCATTCCGGTGATCGCCGCCTGCGGCACGGCAGGGCTCCTCTTCACCTTCGTCCGCCCTCTCTTCGGCACGTAGGAGGAAATATGAATCGCTGGAAGCAAGCGGATGGGCCGCTCGCTTTCAAACCATGAACGCTTACAGGAGGCCAACATGAAGTGGGTCACCCGAGAACGTCCCAAAATCGACCGCATCGCCTGTCCCTGGTTGATCGCCCGCTTCATCGACAAGGAACCGGAGTTTCTTTACGTGCCGGCGGCTGAAGTGATGAAGGTGGCGAGAGAGACCGGCGCGGTTCCGTATGATGTTCCGGACGTCGAACTCGGCCACGTCGGCAAGCTGTGCAGCTTCGACGCGTTCCTCAGGAAATACGGGCTAAAAGACTCCGCCCTGCAGAAGTTGGCGTTGATCGTACGCGGCGCGGATACGTCACGTCTCGACCTCGCCCCCGAGTCGGCGGGACTCTACGCGATCTCCCGGGGCCTGTCGCAGAATTTCACCGATGACCACCAGATGCTTGAGCACGGGATGGTGGTCTACGACGCGCTCTACGCCTGGTGCCGCGAATCGGTGAAAAGTGAATGGTAGTCGGGCTTCGCTGCGAAGGCTGTTCGCCTTTCGCTTTTTACCCCTCACCGTTCACTCTTTACCCTTCACGGCCTCTTGGCTTCCCTGCGCAGCTCCTCATCGAGCTGGCGCAGCTCTTTCAGCCGCGCCTCGGCGCTCGAGAGCTGATAGAAATCACCGTCGCCGCTTTTCAGCCCGATCTGCAGCTGTTCCACCGCCGCGGTTACGTTGCCCATGCGCGCGTAGGCCTCGGCCTGCGCGCGGTGCTGCGCGAGGCGCTTGTTGAGCGCGGCGTAGCTGCGCGCCTGCAGCAAGTACAGCCGGTAATCGTCGGCAATCACCTGCAGCCGGCCCTCAACAAACTGCAGCGCGGCATCGGGCTGACGTGTCTGCAGCAGAGTGTTGGCGTAGTCGTAGATGAGCGCGCGGTAGGTCGGGTAGGTCCTCAGCCCCTCACGGTAGCAGGCAAGCGCCGCCGCCGGCTCGCCCGCGCTGTACGCCAGTGCGCAGGCGAGTGTCTCGACGATGGGGTTTGACGGCACGAGCTTGCGCAGCGCTTCGAGCTCCTTGCGCGCCCGCGCGTAGTCCTTGACGCGGATCAGGCTTGCGGCAAGCCCGTAACGGCTCGCCGCCTCGCTCAGGAACTTGCGCTCGGCGAGACCCTCCTCGAAGAAGGCAACGGCCTCGCGCGGCGGGTCGAGCTGCGCCTTGAGCTTGGCACGGATCAGCTGGAATTCGAGGCTGTCCAGCACCTGCCGGTAGGGCAAGCTCTGAGTGCGGCTCTGTAGGTCCGCGATGCGCTCGAAAGTGAGCGGGTGAGTGCGCAGATAGGACGGGGCGCCGGTTTCATAAATGCGGGTGGCGCGCTGCAGCCGCTCGAAGAAGCCCGCCATCGCCCGCGGATCAAAACCTGCCTGCTCGAGGATCTGCAGTCCGACGCGATCAGCCTCGCGCTCGTTATCGCGCGTGAAATTGAGCTGACTCTGGACCGCGCTCGCCTGCCCGAATGCGACGGCCGCTTCCGCCGCCTGTGAACTGACGCGTGACAGCAGGATCGCCGCCGCCAACGCCGCAATCGAGGTGATCTGGCTCTGCTTCTGCTGCGCGATCATGCGCGCGATATGGCGCTGGGTGACGTGCGCGATTTCGTGGGCGAGTACACTCGCCAATTCGGACTCGCTCTGCGCGGTGAGAAGCAGCCCGGTATTGACGCCAACGAACCCGCCGGGCAGCGCGAAGGCGTTGATCTGTCTGTCCTGGATCAGGAAAAAGTCGAAATCCTGGCGCGAGCCCGGGCTGCGCGAGGCGAGCCGGTTGCCCAGGCCGCTGACGTAGTCGGTCGCTTCCGCATCGTCGAAGTAGCTGCGATCGGCGCGGATCTCGCGCATGATGCTCTCGCCGAGCCGTCGCTCCTGCAGCGGCGAAAAGCTCGCCTGCGCGACCTCGCCCAGGTCGGGCAGGCCGTCGGCGAACACGCGCGGGATGGCGAGCAAGAGCAGCGTGAGAAATAGGCGCAAGCGCATGATGCTATGATAATTCGGTTGCGCGGGAGTTCCTACCTCGACTCGCGCGCGGCGCGCACGGAAAACGCAATGTGAAAAAGCTCACCCATTTCGACGCGCGCGGCCAGGCGCGCATGGTTGACGTCGCAGCCAAGGGCGAAACGCAGCGCAGCGCACGCGCCGCCGGCCGCATCCGCATGCGCCCCGCGACGCTCAGGCAGATCGTCGCCGGCAGCGCCAGGAAGGGCGATGTGCTCGGCGTGGCGCGCATCGCCGCGATCCAGGCAGCCAAGCGCGCCAGCGAATTGATCCCGCTCTGCCACCCGCTCGCGCTCACGCACGTCAACGTGGACTTCACGGTGAACAGGAAGGCGAGCGCTGTGGAGTGCGTGGCGACCGTCGCCACCGTCGGACGCACCGGGGTCGAGATGGAAGCGTTGACCGCGGTCGCGGTGGGGTTGCTCGCGATCTACGATATGTGCAAGGCGGTCGATCGCGGCATGCGTTTCGAATCCATACAGCTGCTTGAAAAAAAAGGCGGCAAATCCGGGCACTGGTCAGCGCGGCGCGCTCCCAAGCGCGTTTGATCCTCAACCATCTTCAGCGGATCATCCCCCCTGTCATCGTCGTCAGAAATTTTCCCGGCTGAACGTGGTCTCAGTCGCCGGTGGACAGGGTTGGGAATCTTGGCTAGCATTGGCTTCCATAAGCAGCGGCTAATATTCTCATCGAACTGCCCGGCGTGACAACGGCTCGCGCCGGCATCAGACCGTAACAGAGGAGTGTCTATGAATACATTGCGCAGATCGTTCCTGAAGCTTGCCGGCGGCGTGGGCACGCTCGCGGCAGCAGGTGCCGCAGGCCTGCTCGAGTCAACCCAGGCGTGGGCCTCGAACTGGAACAAGGCCGGCTTCGAATCGAAAGCGTTGGCCGACGTGCTCAACAACCTGGGCGCCGCCAACACGGTCGAGAGCAAGGACATTGTGATTACCGCCCCGGATATCGCCGAAAACGGCGCCGTGGTACCGGTAGCGGTCACCAGCAGGATACCCAACACCCAGCAGATTTCGATCGTTGCCGAGAAAAACCCGTTTCCGCTGGCAGCGACGTTCGACGTCGCGAACGGCGGGGACGGCTATGTCTCGACCCGCATCAAGATGGGCCAGACCTCCAACGTGTGGGCGGTGGTAAAAGCGGACGGGAAGTTCTTCACCGCAAAAAAGGAAGTCAAGGTCACCGTCGGCGGCTGCGGCTGATCGGGTGCCCGTGCGACTTAGTTGAAGAAAGGATCGGACCATGGCTGAACCGATGAAAATCCGCGCCACGCTGCAGGGCGATGTCGCCGACGTGCGCATTCTCATGTTGCACCCGATGGAAACCGGCCAGCGCAAGGACGCGAAGGGCGAGATCGTGCCGCTGCACTTTATCCAGAGCGTGGTGGTGACCCATAACGGCAAGACGGTGCTCGACGCCCAGTGGAGCCAGGCGGTATCGCGCAATCCTTTTCTCGGCCTGCGCGTGAAGGGCGCCAAGGCCGGCGACAAGGTCAGCGTCACCTGGGTGGACAACCAGGGCGAAAAACGCACCGACGAAGTTACCGTGGCAGCGGCTTCGTGATTGCGACCGGAGCCTTCACGCAATAACCAGAAGGGGAGGGAAACATGCGGAGAACGCGAGAGGGCATTGCCGCCGCAGCTATCGCATGCGTCGCTTTCTGCGGCACGGCGCTGGCGCAAAGCAAGGCCGATGACGGACTGGCGGTAGGCCGGCAGATGCTCGCCGAGGACAACCCGGGCGAACTGTGGATAGACCAGGGCAAGAAGCTGTTTTACGAAAAGCGGGGCCCCAAGAACGCGTCATTGGAGCAGTGCGACTTCGGGCTGGGCCCGGGGAAGCTCGAAGGCGCCAGCGCCCAGCTGCCGCGCTACTTCCCCGACACCGACAAGGTACAGGACCTGGAGTCAAGGCTGCTGACCTGTATGGTTCAACTGCAGGGGTTCAAACGCGAAGACATCGTCAAAACGGCGATTAGCCCTGCAGGTAGTCGCGGCTCCGATGTGGAGGCCTTGGCGATCTACATCACTTCCAGGTCGAACGGGATGACGATGAACGTGCGCCTCGCCCATCCCAAAGAACGCGAAATGTACAAGGCGGGCGAGTACCTCTTCCACCGGCGCAGTGGTCAGACGGACTTCGCGTGTGTTACCTGCCATGGCGAACCCGACAAGCGCATTCGCCTGCAGGACCTAGTGCACATGACCGACAAAAAGCAAATACAGGAGGTCGTCTCGACCTGGCCCGCGTATCGCGGCGCGCATTACGTGGTCCGAACCATGCAATGGCGGCTCTACGACTGCTTCTGGCAGATGCGGCTGCCCGAGCTAGAGTATGCGTCTGATGTGTCAATCGCGTTGACCACGTATCTCCACTATCAAGGCAATGGGGCCGTGATTCGGGTACCCGGATTCAAGCGCTGAGGAAGAGAGGAACCTATGCGAAAAGCATGGTTGAAATGGACGATACTGGGTGCCCCGGCGCTGATTGCCGCGGGCTGTGCAACTTATCCCGATCAGCCGACTACGCGCCAGATCGCGGAGAAAATGGTGAGCGAAGGTTTCTCCGCACCGATGCCAGCCTTGCTGAAGCGCCTCGTGCAGGACAAGTCGCAGCAAATCTGCAGCAGGATCGGGGATGCCAAGCTCACGCAGGAAGAAGCTACGGAGGTCGTGAAACTCGCTCGCGAGTCCATCAAATACCCGGCTTCAGGCAAGCTGGTGGGCGACTGGAAACGCGGCGACCAGCTTGCGCATGATGGTGCCGGCGACCGTATCCAGTTCGGAAGGCTCGAGAAGCGCAAGGAAAACGGCGGGCTCTGCCAGAACTGCCATGCCCTCGCCCCCGGAGAGATAAACGTGGGCAATGTGGGACCAAGCCTGACCGGCTACGGCTTGCAGCGCGGAAATTCCGAGGCGATCGCGAAACTCACTTACGAGAGAATCTACAACGCGTGGGCGTACTCCCCCTGCTCCAACATGCCGCGCCTCGGCGCCACTGGCCACCTCACGCCGGAACAGGTCACCCACATGGTGGCTTATCTGATCGACCCCGCATCGCCGATCAACCAGCGTTAAAGCGGACGCCGGAGGCGCCGCTTTAACTACGCGCGTTGGAACAGGACATAAAGCGGACACCAATGGCGCCGCTTTATTTGCGCGCGTTGGAACGGACGATACTGCCGCCGTTCAACGCGCGCCAAGACTGACGCGCTTGCGGGCGGACCGGGGAAGGCTGGTTGCTTAGCCTCATTTTGCAGGCATTACTTTCTTGTTCGGATTGAGACTCGGCCATGTCCCTCACGCGGCGCGAACTCCTGCAGATGCTGGCGGTGGCGGCGGCGTATGGCATGCCCCTCACCGAGCGCGCGGGCGCTGCGGCCCGCGCCGAGAGTTTCTACGATCTGCCCCCAGCCGGGGGAAACGTCACCCTGTTGCACT
>JAHFRO010000024.1:24570-27377 GCA_023266245.1 Betaproteobacteria bacterium
CAGATGCTGGCGGTGGCGGCGGCGTATGGCATGCCCCTCACCGAGCGCGCGGGCGCTGCGGCCCGCGCCGAGAGTTTCTACGATCTGCCCCCAGCCGGGGGAAACGTCACCCTGTTGCACTTCACCGACTGCCACGCGCAGTTGCTGCCGAGCTACTTCCGCGAGCCGGACGTGAACCTTGGCGTGAACGACGCGTGGGGCAAGCCGCCTCACTTGGTCGGCGAGGCACTGCTCAAGCACTTCAAGGTGAGCCCCAAGTCTCGGCTCGCGCACGCCTACACCCACATTGACTTCGAGCGCGCAGCGCGCCAATTCGGCAAGGTCGGCGGCTTCGCGCATCTCGCGACGCTCGTGAAGCGCGTGCGCGCGCAGCGGCCGGGCGCGCTGCTGCTGGACGGGGGCGACAACTGGCAGGGGTCAGCAACCTCGTTGTGGACCAAGGCACAGGACATGGTCGATGCGAGCAAGCTGCTGGGCGTGGACATGATGACCGGGCACTGGGATTTCACCTACGGCGCCGAGCGCGTGAAAGAGCTGATCGCGAAGGACTTCGCGGGAAAAATCGAGTTCGTCGCCCAGAACGTTAGGACCGCCGACTTTGGCGACCCGGTGTTCAAGGCGTACGTGATGCGCGAGATGAACGGCATCCCGATCGCGATCATCGGCCAGGCGTTTCCCTATACGCCGATCGCCAACCCGCGCTACTTCGTGTCGGAATGGACGTTCGGTATCCAGGAAGAGAACTTGCAGAAGGTGGTGGACGAGGTTGCCAAGAAGGGCGCCCAGGCGGTGGTGTTGCTTTCCCACAACGGCATGGACGTCGATCTCAAGCTCGCCTCGCGAGTGACCGGGATTGACGTCATCCTCGGCGGCCATACGCACGACGCGGTACCCGAACCCATCCTGGTCAAGAACGCGCGTGGCACCACTCTCGTCACCAACGCCGGCTCCAACGGCAAGTTTCTCGCCGTGCTGGATCTTGATGTGCGTGGAGGCAACGTAAAGAGCTATCAGTACCGGCTGCTGCCGGTGTTCGCCAACCTGCTCGATCCCGACAAGGAGATGGCGGCTCTCATCCGGAAGATCCGGGTGCCCTACGAGAAGAAGCTCACGGAAAAGCTCGCGGTTACCAAGGAGCTGCTCTACCGCCGCGGCAACTTCACAGGCACTTTCGACCAGGTCATCCTCGACGCGCTGATGGAAGTGAAGGGTGCCGAGATCGCGTTCTCGCCCGGCTTCCGCTGGGGCACGACGATACTGCCCGGGCAGACCATCACCCTGGAGCACGTGATGGACCAGACCGCGATCACCTACCCCTATACCACGGTGAACGAGCTCACCGGCGAAACGATCAAAAACATTCTCGAAGATGTGTGCGACAACTTGTTCAACCCCGATCCCTATTACCAGCAGGGCGGCGACATGGTGCGCGTCGGCGGCATGCACTACCGCTGCGATCCGACGCAGGGGATCGGCAGCCGCATCAGCGGCATGACGCTCAACGGCAAGCCGATCGAGGCCGGCAGGACTTACAAGGTCGCGAGCTGGGCGCCGGTTGCCGAGGGCGCGAGCGGCGAACCTGTCTGGGAAGTCGTCGCACAATATCTGCGCTCGAAGAAGGTGGTACGCGCAGTCAAGCCCAACCGCCCGACGCTCACCGGCGTGCGGGGCAACCCCGGGCTTGCCTAGTGCCGTTCCAACAATTTACGACAATCCCAGCGGTTTTAAAGTGCCAGACACGGCCGGTAGGCGACTCGCCCGAGTCAGGAAAGACAAGTTGGAACGGCACTAACGCGGTCTTGAGCCCGCACACACCCTGAATCGCGCGTCCGCGGCGGGCGGCCGCGCGGTTATCATAACGTCTGTTGGACAATCCGACCGCATCCGTGAAGATCGTCGTCACCTTCGCTGACGCGCTCAAGCTCGCCATCGAGCGCCATCACGCCAGGGACTATCCGCAAGCCGAGACCATCCTCAAGCGGCTCGCGGAGACCAAGCCCGAACACGAAGTGGTTCGGGACACGCTGATTCTAGTGCTCTTCCTTCAAGGCAAAACAGCGGAAGCTATTGCGTTATACGACGAGACCGTAAGCCAGGGCGCGTATGCTTGCGACCGGGGTTACGACGCCATCTACCGAAGGGCGCTGCTCGCGACGCGCAACTGCCCGTCCCCATTGAGACGGCGTCTCCGGTTTCGCAAGCTGCTCTACCTGCTTTCGCACACGCTTGAGCTCGATGGCTGCGTCGCGGAATGCGGGTGTTTTCGCGGCATGTCCTCCTACCTTATCCTGAGCATGCTCAGGCGGCACGATCCGAAATTCGACGGCCACGGGTATCACGTATTCGATTCCTTTCAGGGCCTGAGCCGCCCGACCGAAGAAGACGAAGTGGGCGACAGCGACCCCAATGCCGAGAATCTGAAAAAGATGTCCACGCGCGGGGCGTTCCGAGCGTCACTTGAGGAAGTCAAGGAGGCGTTATCCGAGTTTCCGCTCGTCGAATACCACCCGGGCTGGTTTCCCCTGTCGTTCAGCGGACTGCCGGAGCGTCAGTATCGTTTCGTGCACCTCGATGTGGATCTCTATGATCCGACGCTCGCAGCACTCGAGTACTTCCACCCCCGCATGACGCGCGGCGGCATCATCGTCAGTGACGACTACAGCTGGCCCGGAGCGCGTCTCGCGATCGAGGAATATTGCGGGCGGGAGGGGGCAGGCTACACGGTCACGGAGCACGCTCAGGCCGTGATCGTGTGCAAATGACCAGCCGGCACCGGCAACCGTAAGCCTGTCAGCGGACAGAGCTGC
>JAHFRO010000024.1:27477-34406 GCA_023266245.1 Betaproteobacteria bacterium
GCAATCGCGGCCAGTATCCCGATGATCGCGACCACGATCATGAGCTCGATTAACGTGAAGCCTCTCCGCGTTATGCTCATATGCTCCCCCATGGGATGAAGCATGATGCCCATCAGCAATATCTGACAGCAAAAGCCGTGCCATACGTCCTGCGCGAAATGAGGATGTGAAGGCGCAAGCAGCAAAAAGAAACCCCTCTTGCGAGGGGTTTCCGGGGATCCGGACCGGGAACACCGGTCCGAGAAGGTCAGGCGTCTTAGTGACGGCACTCTGCCGGAACGTACTTGAACAGTGCCGTTCCACCGGTCGAGCACGCCCAGATGACTTTGCCGTCGGCAGGACTGAAGCTGGGTGTCAATACGATGGTCACCACCGTGCCGAGGGAGGTCGCGCTGCCAGCGATCGTCACAACGCCGTTATCGGAAATCGAACCGCCGGTAACCTTGCCGCTGAGACCGACAGTCAGCCCAAAGCCCGAGCTTGCCAGCGTGCCGTTCGACTGCGCGGCTTCCGAGATGGTGGTCTTGAAGCCGCTCGCCTGCAGGATCAGTTCCGACACCTTGGCGCGTATGGTGTAGTCCTGGTAGGCGGGCAAAGCCACGGCAGCCAAAATGCCGATGATCGCGACCACGATCATCAGTTCGATCAGGGTAAAACCCCGTTGAATACGCTTCATAGAGATCTCCTGTAAGTTAACCCAAACAACACAAACGTAATGGTTGCGCTTGGATAGCCGAGCAAGGTTCATGCCAATGCACGGCTGTCCGACCAAACTCCACTGTATCTTCAATGGGATGCGTATGCTCTTCCGATCGCGGACGATTTCCAACGAGGAAACAGGGGGTTGACCACCTTCGTGCCAAAATTGACAGGAAGATAAGGCGGCACAGTGACGCGTGTCTCCTCGGGTCCACGTCACAGCAGAAGCGTGTGATTATTTTCACATTTCTTCGATGGCATGAAAATTCCAGCAGCAGACGCGCGCCGTCACTAGCTGACGATTTACGTCACCTTGGGGACGACCCTTCTGGGATATCCCCAGCCACCGCCGTTACGCCGCAACAGCATACAACACCGCAGAGGCATCAGCACGATCGCTCAAACGACGTCTTGGGGCGCCCCGGGTAGCTTGCCCACTTCGTCTGCTACACGCCGGATTACCGGGCGCCATTCACCACGCTGCGTTTGCCGGAACAGACGTGCGGTTGGATACCAGGGCAGCGCTTCGCCACGATCGAGATAGCGCCATTCCGGGTTCGCTGGCACCAACACCCACACGCGCTTACCCAATGCGCCCGCGAGATGAACAATCGAGGTTTGTACTGAAACCACCATGTCGAGTGCGCTGACCAGCGCGGCCGTCTCGTCATAGTCATCTATCGCTTCGCGCCAATGATGCACCGTCACCCCCTCCGCGCGCGCCAGTGCCTTGATTTCCTCTTTGCACTCGCCGTATTGCAGGCTGATCCAGTGCGCCTGTCCCTTGAGAATTGGCACCCACTGTGAGAGCGGCACGGAACGCGTGGCCTGCCGTGTCTCTTTGGTTCCGCCGCGCCACGAGATGCCGACCTTTGGTCCTTCGCCGAGCCCACCCAGTCGGGAACGCCATGCGAGTACCTGCACGGGATCGGGCGCCAAATAACCTCGGTGTATCGGAAAATTATCCAATTCACGCCCCAGCCGGTACGGCAGGCTGCCGACCTGAACCTGGCAATCAAACTTGAGGTCATCCGCAACCCACCCTGGGACACCTTTCTGGCGGCGGGCATAGATCCGGGCAGCGGGAAACGACCGGCTGAACAGCTTTTTCAGGCGGCCATCGATTTCGACCGCGCACAACTTCGCCTGCGCGATAATCTCGGGCAGGCAGGAGGCGAACATGATCTGGTCGCCCAGGCCTTGTTCGCCCCGAACCAGGATCACGCAACCATCCAACGGTGATCCCGTCCAGACCGGACAATCGACTCTGAGTTGGGGTTCCCACTCCTCGGAGTAGATGCGCCATTCGTATTCACGCCAGCCCTCGCGGAACCGTCCCTTGCGGAGTTGCAGCGTAGCGAGTCGCGTATGAGCATCGGACAGGTTTGGATCAAGCCGGAGGGCCTCCAGCAAACGCTCTTCACCCTCGGCTTCACGTCCGAGGTCCAGCAATCCGGCCGCGTAATTCAGAACGATTCCCGCATCGTCGGGCCGCAGTCTGAATGCGCGTTCCAGATACGCAATGCCTTCCTGGGACTTGCCCTCGTCTTTGAGGCACAACCCCAGATTGGACAGTGCAGGGACGAAGCCAGGCTCGATATCAAGCGCGCGCGTGTAATAGCGCGCCGCCTCTTCCAATTCATGTTGTAAGCGGGCGATGTTGCCGAGCGCGTTGATCACTTCAACATGACTCGGGCAGTCCGCAAGAACCCGCTCCAGGCAATGCCGTGCGGCAGCATATTCATTTCTGCGGCCGTGGATCACGGCCAGCGAATAAAGTGCATCTGCATTATCAGGGGCAAGCTGCAGCACTCGCCGATAAGCTTGTTCGGCTGCATCCCAGTCGCCCTCCCCCGCCTGACGCGCACCGTCCTGCAACAGTTGGCTGATGCCGGGCGGACCCTGTGGCACACCAGGTGCCGCAACTGCGACAACACGCCGGGCGACCCTGGCAAAGGCACTTCTCAACAATTTGCCAAGCATGTCCGCAGGCGCTTCCGTCGAACAATCAATCCGAAATGCGGTTCCATGCTTCCTCAAGTTTCGGTATGAGCCCCGGATCGATACTGTGACAGCTGATCTGAGATCTGCCGGATCACCGTTTGCCAATCACCCGGTCGCTCCTGGCGCCACACGCGGGCGGACGGGTACCACGGCACGCGCTCGCCGCTCGACAGATAGCGCCACTCGGCGACGGCCGGCACCATGACCCACACCGGCCTGCCGAGGGCGCCGCCCAGGTGCACGATGGCAGTCTGCACCGATATCACCAGTTCGAGCGCGCACACGAGTGCTGCCGTCTCATCGTAGTCGTCGATCGCTTCCTGCCAGTGGTGGATACGGATACCGTGGTTATGCTCCAGATGCGCGATCTCGGCGCGGCAGTCCGTGTACTGCAGGCTCACGAAAGCGACATCGTTCTGGCCAAAGACCGGCAGCCACTGGTCAAGGGGCACGGACCGCAGGGATAGTCGCGAGGATTTCATTCCGCCGCGCCAGGAGACCCCGACCTTGCGCGCGCCCGGCAGCCCGGCCAGGCGCCTCCGCCAGGCCGTGATCTTGTCAGGGTCCGCCTGCAGATAGCCGTCGTGCGCCGGAAACTCCTCGAGCGACTTCCGGAAATGCCGCGGGAGGCTGCCGATCGCGACCTGAAAATCGATCCTCGGAACTTTCTCGAGCCACTCCCCGCCCGCCGCCGTCTGCCCGGTATTCACGACCGTCACCGCGGGGAATGAACGGCGCAAGATCGGCTCCAGCTTCGGCGCGCACTCCACCACGCAGTGCCCCGCCAGCCGCGCGATGTCGGGCAGGCAGGACGCAAACATGATCTGGTCGCCCAGTCCCTGCTCGGCGTGGACCAGGATGTTGCGGCCGGCAAGGGGCTCACCTTCCCACTCCGGGAAAGGGAACTCGCGCGGAACGTATTCCCACGCAACCCGTTTGCGCGCTTCGTAGTCGGTCCAGCCGCGCGCGAAGTCCTCTTGCTTCAGCAGCGCCAGTGCGCGGTTGAGCCGCGCGATGTCGGCGCTCGCATCGCTCCCGATCAAACGGTCGCACAACGCGAGCGCTTCGGCCAGGCGGCCGCGATACTGGAGCAGCATCGCCCAGTTGCACATCACGTCACGGTCCTCCGGCGCGAGCTGCCACGCGGTCTCGATGTGCATCGCGCCCTCGTCGAACCGGTCGAGGCGCGTGATGAGCACGCAGCCGAGGTTGCTGTGCGCCTGCGCGTGGTCGGGATCGAGGGCGACGGTCTGGCGAAAATGCTGGACCGCCTCTTCCAACATACCGCGCTCGACGAGTGCCGCGCCCAGTGCGTTGTGCGCCTTTGCGTGACGCGGATCACGCTCAAGTGTCCGGCGAAAACAGTGCTCGGCTTCGCCGGGCCGCCTCTGTGCCGAAGCGATCAAGCCAAGCTGAAAGTGCACCTCGGCCAACTCGGGCCTGAAATGCGTGGCGAGTACCAGGCTGTCGGTCGCCTCCTCGAGCCGCCCCTGCTTCCGGTAGACCACGCCCTGGAGCAGCAGCGCCTCGGCGTAGTCGTGCCGGCAATCCAGAGCGCGCGCCAACGCTTGTTCGGCCTCGGGCAGCTGCCCTGCCGATAGATGTTCAGCACCTTTGAAATACCAGTCCTCGGCATCCCCGTGCGCCGCCACGGTCGTTGGCCGTGGCTGGGGCTCGGTTACCGGTTGGGCACCGTTTTGCGCGCCCGCCAAGCGCGCGATCCAGCTCTTGAGCAAACCACGCAGGCCCATTTGTCTACTGACTTGCCTGAACCATGATGCCGTTTCGAGACCGGGTTGGAGAAGAGCTCACGTGATCTTCACCGCCACCCCTTGATGGCTCGAGGCAAAGCCGAGATATTGGTACGCGAGCCCGGTATCGCGTATGAACTCCTGGAACGCGCGGAACTCGTGGTGCTCCCAGCCGGGGTAGTTGAAGTACTCGTCGAACAGGATGACCGTGCCCGGAACGATGTGCGGCCGGAGGTGGGTGAGGATGGTCACCGCCGAGCTGTAAAGATCGGAATCCACGTGGAGGAAACGCGCGGGACCGGGATGCTGCGCGAGAAAATCGGGGAGCGTCTGCTCGAACCATCCGAGGACGAGCTTGAGGTTCGGCTGCTCGAACGCCGGAAGTTTGCCGTCGAGCGAGAAGCGGCCTTTCTTCTGATGGTGCGTCCAGTCCTCCGGCAACCCCTCGAACGAATCGAAGCCGTAGACCGGCTCGGTGGTGCAACCGGCGATGACGCGCAGAGAATCTCCCCGGTAAACGCCGAATTCCATGATCAGGCCGCCTACCGTGCAATGCCCCATGGCGAAGCGGATCAGGGCATCGGGATGGACCAGGTTCTCCGCCATCCGCATGTGCTGGAGGAAGTACTGCGCTGAGGCGACGGAAGCCAGGAAATAAGCGGCCTGTTCCACGTCCAGCGTCGTCCGCGGCTGGGCCCCCCCGCGCAGGAAAGCTGCGATCTCGGCTTTGATCAGGGCGGGCAGGCGCGCGCCGATCTCCCGGGCGACGCTTTCCTGAACGAGGGTTTCGACCCCAAAGAGCTTGCCGATGATTCCGCGATACAGCCTGCCGAGCACTGAACCCAACATTCGCTGCCCTTTCCTTCGCGTGCCGCGGCGAGGCCGACCGCCGGTTTCCTAGTCCGTGGCGGAAGCGAGCTCGCCGAACGAGATCGTCCACTTGACGCCGGGATAAGCGGCAGCGACCTCTTCGAACAGTATCTGCCACCACTGCTGCGGGCGCACCGTGCAGTGGGCATTCTCGCCGTTCGGCAGGCGGCTCTTGGCGGGGTAGCAGGCGACGGCCGCATACACGAAGCGCGTGGCAAACGAGAATATCTCGCTCACGATCCAGCGCAGGTCTTCCTCGGGGCAGTGCTCCAGCACGTCGGTGCAGACCACGCCGTCGAACCGCTCCTCCGGGAGCCTGCTGTAGGGCTCGTAGCAGGGGTCGTAACAGCGCACCTCGTCAACGTCCCAGTAATCGAGCACGCTGTTCCACTCGCCCCGTCCCGGAAGCGCAATCCGTTGCGGTTCGTACTGCATGCCCTTGCCACTGCCGTAGTCGAGTATCGTCTTCGCGTCCGTTTCGTCTATCAGCCTCTTGATGCGCCCGAGATGGGGCATCAGGCTGATGCCCGGATAAGTCGCTTCAGGTTCGAGCTGGAGGAACTTCTCGCCCTCGACATGCAGCCGGCGATAGAGCTCCATCAAATTGCGATAACGGGGGCTTGGATGTTGTCTGCTGAACGGCATTCAGGAACCCCGTGTTACGGCGCGCTCGCGCAGCGCCCCAAGCTCATCGGCAAGCTTGTCCACGACCGGCTCCCAGCGCCGGTCCTCGCCCTGGCGAAACAGCCTCGCGGAAGGATACCATGGCATCGTTTCACCGCTTAAGCCGTAACGCCACTCCGGGCTGCACGAAAGCAGCACCCACACCGGCCGCCCGAGCGCGCCTGCAAGGTGCGCGTTGGTGTTGTCGACGCTCACGACGAGGTCGAGCGCGCAAATCAGGGCGGCCAGCTCGTCGAGATCGTCGGTCACTTCGGGGAAGCTCCGGATCGCCACCGCGGCGCCGCGGAGTTCCGACGGAGCGACTCCGTGCTGGAGACTTACAAAGGCGAGTTCCGGCCGCAGCAACGGGGTGAGCAGCCCCAATGCCACCGAGCGCAGATGGCTGCGCGTCTTGGGTGTCCCGCCGCGCCAGGACAATCCGATTGCGAGCTTGCCATTCGCCGCACCGAACCGGGTCCGCCACTCGCGCACGCGCCGGGCATCGGCCTGCAAATAGGGGCCCGTCCACGGAAAAGCCAAGCGCTCCGGCCGGAACCTAAGCGGCAGGCTGCCGATCGGGACCTGATAGTGAATCGGGGCGAATCGGGTAAGCCAATCCGTCGGGTCTTCCTTTTTCCCGCCGCGCACCATCGCCCGGGGGAACGAGCGGCGAAACAACGCCTCCAGCCGATCGCTGCATTCGATCACGACCCGGCCCGCGGCAGCGATGAGATCGGGAAGGCAGGACGCGAACATGATTTCGTCGCCCAGCCCCTGCTCGGCGTGCACCAATATCGTCTTCTCATGCAACGGCTCGCCGTCCCAGCGCGGCAGACCGAAGTCGCGGGCCTGGGTGCCCGTCGCCGCAAAGCGCTTCTCGTACTCGGCCCAACCGCCGCGAAAATCCCCCTTGAGCAGAAATGCGTACGCGCGGTTGATGAC
>JAHFRO010000237.1 GCA_023266245.1 Betaproteobacteria bacterium
CCGGGTATTCCTGCTGCTCGCGCTGCGGTGGCGGCGCACGCCGCGTGTCTGCGTCGTTTTCCCACGGCACACCCGGCGCGCAGCCGCCGAGCAGCCATGCCGCCACAACCATGAACAGTATTTTCATCGGCGTTTATCGGCGTTCATCTGCGGCTGATCCTATTGTTCTTTAGATGGGTTCCTCGCCGAGATTATCTCACCACGGCGTGGTGCCGAAGTTTTCCCTGTAACGCTGCGCGATCTCCTCGCGCGTGAAAAGGTGGTTCTGCCCGCCGCGCCGTGCGATCTTGATCGCGCCGAGCAGCGAGGCGAGCCGGCCGGTGGTCGGCCAGTCGAGCCCGGCGGCGATGCCGTAGAGCAAGCCCGCGCGGTAGGCGTCGCCGCAGCCGGTCGGGTCCACCACCTCATCCGGCTTAACGCACGGGATCTCGATGCGCTGACCGTTGGTGCAGACGAGCGAGCCGTCCGCGCCAAGCGTGACCACCAGCGCCCTCACCATTTTCGCCAGTTCCTCGAGCTTCCTGCCGGTGCGGTCCTGCAACAGCCGGCCTTCGTAATCGTTGACGGCGACATAGCTCGCCATCCGCACGAATTCGAGCAGCTCCTCCCCGCTGAACATCGGCAGGCCCTGCCCGGGATCGAACACGAACGGGACGCCTGCCGCGTGAAACTCGCGCGCGTGCTGCAGCATGCCTTCGCGGCCGTCGGGGGCGATGATGCCGAGCTTTACATCCTTTGCTTCGTGCACATGATTCTCGTGCGAATGGTTCATCGCCCCGGGGTGGAATGCGGTGATCTGGTTGTCGTCGAGGTCGGTGGTGATGAAGGCCTGCGCGGTGAAGGTGTTGGGGATCCTGCGGATGTGCTGCTGCGGGATTCCGAGCTTCTTCAGCCGATAGTCGTACGGCTGATAATCATCGCCGACGGTCGCCATGACGATCGGCTCGCCGCCCAGCATGTTCATCGTGTAGGCGATATTGCCGGCGCAGCCGCCGAACTCGCGCCGCATGTCCGGCACCAGGAACGCGACGTTCAGGATATGCAGCTGATCGGGTAGGATGTGGTTTTTGAAGCGGTCGCGGAACACCATGATAGTGTCGTAGGCGATCGAACCGCAAATCAGCGTGCGCATGGAGAACAGCAACAGGGCAGGAACTGTCGCGGAATTATAACCGCTTGCGACACCGCCTGGAGAGCGCGGCGCGGTCAGTGCATTAACCGAGAAGCACCAGCAGCCACACCACCGGCACGTTGATGAGCGATATCATCACCGCCGCGCTGCCCATGTCCTTGGCGCGCTTGGCGAGGACGTGGTCTTCGAGCGAGACGCGGTCGGTGACCGCCTCGATGCTGGAGTTGAGCAGCTCCACCACCAGCACCAGCAGCACGCTCGCCACCATCAGCGCCTTGCCGGCGCCGGTGGCCGGCGTCGCGATCGCAATCGGAATCAAAACCAGCGCCAGCAGTACCTCCTGCCGGAATGCTTCCTCGTGCCTGAACGCGGCGGCAAGTCCGTCGAGCGA
Organism: Betaproteobacteria bacterium; assembly: GCA_023266245.1. Taxonomy (GTDB): domain Bacteria; phylum Pseudomonadota; class Gammaproteobacteria; order Burkholderiales; family SG8-41; genus SG8-41. The sequence continues at coordinate 1,524 of JAHFRO010000237.1, forward strand.
ATAGAGCAGCGCGTTCCAGATGCGCGCGAAACCGGTCTTGCCCTTGTGCGGAATTTTCATGGCGGTCGCTCTCGTGAATGCGGGAAATCAACGCGCGGCGTCGCCGTGATCAGGCAGCCGGCTTCCAGACGAGATTGAGCTCGCGCGCCGCCTTCACGTCATCGAGCCGGCGCACCGGCGTCGTGTGCGGGGCGCTCTTCACCAGCTGCGGGTCCTCGCGCGCCTCGCGCAGGATCTCCTTCATCGCGGCGGCGAAAGCATCCAGCGTCTGCTTCGACTCGGTCTCGGTCGGCTCGATCAGCAGGCACTCCGGCACCAGCTGCGGGAAGTAGGTGGTCGGGGCGTGGAAGCCCTTGTCGAGCAGACGCTTGGCCACGTCCATGGCGGTGACGCCGGTCTCCTCCTTCAGGCCCTTCAACGTGACGCTGAACTCGTGGCTCGCGCGCCGCCGCGGGTACGCGACCTCGAATCCCGCGCGCCTTAATTCCGCCATCAGATAGTTGGCATTGAGGGTGGCGAACTCCGCCACGCGCTGCATGCCGGCGGCGCCGAGCAGGCGCGCATAGACGTAGGCGCGCAGCAGCACCCCGGCGTTGCCGAGTTGCGCGCCCAGTCTCCCGATCGAGAGCGGCCGGTCGGCCTCGCCGAGCAGGCGGTACTCGCCTTTCGACTCCGCCACCAGCGGCAGCGGCAGGAACGGTGCGAGCCTGGCGTTCACACCAACGGGCCCCGCGCCCGGCCCGCCGCCCCCGTGCGGCGTGGAGAAGGTCTTGTGGAGATTGATGTGGATCACGTCGAAACCCATGTCGCCGGGCTTCACTTTGCCGAGAATGGCGTTCAAGTTTGCGCCGTCGTAATAGAGCAGCCCGCCCGCCTCGTGCACCGCCTTTTCCATCTCGAGGATGCTCGCCTCGAATACGCCGAGGGTGGACGGGTTGGTGAGCATCAGCCCCGCGGACTGCGGGCCGAGCGCAGCTTTCAGGGCCGCGAGCTCCACGTTGCCGTCGGCATCGGTCGGAATCTCGCGCACGCTGTAGCCGCACATCACGGCGGAAGCCGGGTTGGTGCCGTGGGCCGCGTCCGGCACCAGGATTTCGGTGCGTGCGGTGTCGCCGCGCGAGTCGTGATAGGAGCGGATCATCGCCACACCGGCGAACTCGCCCTGCGCGCCGGCCATCGGCGCCAGGCTCACCTGCGCCATGCCGGTCACCGCCATCAGCATCTCCTGCAGCTCGAACATGCAGGCGAGAAAGCCCTGGCCGGTGTCGTCCGGCGCGGCGGGATGGCGCGCGAGGAACTGAGGCAGCACGGCGAGCGCGTTGCACGCGCGCGGGTTGTACTTCATGGTGCACGAGCCGAGCGGATAGAGATGCGTGTCGATCGAGAAATTTTTCTGCGACAAACCGGTGTAGTGCCGCACCACGTCGAGCTCGGACGCTTCCGGCAGCAGCGGCGGCCGTGCGCGCAGGTGCTTTTCCGGAATCGCGCTGACTTCGCTGCCTGCGGCGGGGGCCTGCGTGGGATTACGCCTTCCAGGCCGTGACCGCTCGAATATGAGCATCTGTTCCTTGGCGTCCTTGGCGTCTTGGCGGCAAAACTCTTATTTCAGCGCGGCGAGCGCCGCATCGTAATCCGGCTCGTTCTTGATTTCCGGCACGAGCTGCGAGTGCAGCACCTTGTTGCTTGCGTCGAGCACCACCACGGCGCGCGCGGTCAGTCCCTTGAGCGGCCCGTCGGTGATGTCCACGCCGTACTTGCCGTGGAAATCGCGGCCGCGCACGGTGGAAAGCGTCACCACACTGCTCAACCCTTCCGTGCTGCAGAAGCGGTTCGCAGCAAACGGCAGATCGGCCGAGATCACCAGCACAACGACGTTCGGCATCGCGCCGGCCTTCTCGTTGAAAATCTTCGCCGACTTGGCGCACACCGGCGTGTCGAGGCTCGGCACGATGTTGAGCACCTTCCGCTTGCCCATAAAATCCTTGAGCCCGACGTCTTTCAAATCCTTGTTGGTGAGGCTGAAGTCGTGCGCGGTATCGCCCTTCTTCGGGAAGCTGCCGGCGATGGTGATGGGATTGCCACCCAGCGTAACGGTTGCCATGGCGTTCTCCTTTGCGTTCAGGTTTTCGACTTGGGCTTGAAGGCACACGCCGCGGCACGCGCCCGCTTGCCGATGATGCGCGCCAGATGCCCGGCGTAGAGCATCAGGTCTTCTTCGCTCTTGGTTTCGGTCGCGCAGACGAGCAGCGCGTGGCCCAGATCGGGATAGTCCTGCCTGAGATTGAG
>JAHFRO010000074.1:0-4843 GCA_023266245.1 Betaproteobacteria bacterium
TTATCAGATGTTGAAGCGGAAGTAGATCACGTCCCCGTCGCGCACGACGTAATCCTTGCCTTCGAGCCGCATCTTGCCGGCTTCCTTGGCGCCCTGCTCACCGCCGCAGGCGACGTAGTCCTCGTAGGTAATCACTTCGGCCCGGATGAAGCCGCGCTCGAAATCGGTGTGGATCGCCCCGGCCGCCTGCGACGCGGTTTCGCCCTGGTGTAGGGTCCACGCCCGCACCTCCCTCGGCCCCGTGGTGAAGAAGGTCAGCAGCCCGAGCAGCTCGTAGGCGGCGCGGATCAGGCGGTTCAGCCCCGGTTCGTCCATTCCCATGTCGGCAAGGAAGACCGCCTTGTCCTCGTCGCTCATGTCGGCGATCTCGGCTTCGAGCTTGGCGCAGATCGCCACCACGGGCGCGTGTTCCCGCGCCCCGTATTCCTTCACGCATTCGAGCAGCGGGTTGCCGGCGAAGCCGTGCTCGTCCACGTTGGCGACGTAGATCGTCGGCTTCACGGTGATCAGGCACAGCGGCTTGAGCAACGCCCGATCCTCTACCTCCAGCGCGATACCGCGGGCGGGCCGGCCCTGATCGAGCCGCTCGCGCACCCGCACCAGCATGGCTTCTGATTTGATCGCCTCTTTGTCGCCGGATCGCGCCCTGGGAGTGACGCGCTGCAGCGCCTTCTCCACCGTTGCCAGATCGGCCAGCGCAAGCTCGGTCTGTACGGTCTCGATGTCGGCGACGGGATCTATGCGTCCGCCCACGTGCACCACGTTGTCGTTCTCGAAACAGCGCACCAGGTTGATGATGCCGTCGGTCTCGCGGATGTGAGCGAGGAACTGGTTGCCCAGCCCTTCGCCCCTGGAAGCGCCGGCGACCAGTCCCGCGATGTCCACGAATTCCACCGCTGCGGGGGTCACCTTCTCCGGCCGGGCGAGCTCTGCAATCCGCGCCAGCCGCGGATCGGGCACCGGCACGATGCCGACATTGGGCTCGATGGTGCAGAACGGATAGTTCTCGGCCGGGATGGCGGCCCTGGTGAGCGAGTTGAACAGCGTGGACTTGCCGACGTTGGGCAAGCCCACGATGCCGCATTTGAGGCTCATTTCTTGCGCGCCGGGTCGGTGTCCGGCAGGAACTTCTTCAGAAAAGAGGTGAGCGAGCTTCCCTTTTCGGTCTTCTCGACCTTCTCCTCGGTGTGCAGCTTCAGCATCGCGCCTTGCAGATCCCCGGCGAGCGCGAGCGGCAGCACTTCGAGCGCGCGCCCGATTGCGGCGTCGATCGCGGCGCGGTCTTCCTGCGCGGGCTTGTGCAGCACGAAATCGGTCACGGCCTGCTGGTCGCCGGGGTGGCCGATGCCGATGCGCAGCCGCCAGTAATCGTGCGAGCCGAGCCGGGCCGAGATGTCCTTGAGTCCGTTATGGCCGGCGATGCCGCCGCCCTGCTTGATCTTCGCGACGCCCGGCGCGAAGTCGAGCTCGTCGTGCACCACCAAGATCTCGGCGGGCGTGATCTTGAAGAAGCTGGCCAGCATCTGGACCGGCCTGCCGCTCGAGTTCACGTAGCTCTGCGGTAGCAGCAGCCATGCGCCACTCGGCTCGTGCCGCCCGACGAGTGCCTGGAACTTCGCGTCCTTGCGCAGCACCGTGCCGGTCTGCGCGGCGAAGCGCTCGACGAGCCAGAAGCCCGCGTTGTGGCGCGTGGCTTCGTATTTCCGGCCCGGATTGCCGAGCCCGACGATGAGTTTCATGATCTCCTTATTTCACCACAGAGACACAGAGGCTCAGAGAAATCCTCGAATAGAGTAAACGGAGAAACACCTCATTCAATCGCGGGAGCAAAGCCTGCCGACTCACTCCAGATCATTCGTTTCCCCCTCGAACAGCATCCTCCGTGTCTCTGTGCCTCTGTGGTTGGTCTTCTTCAGCCGGCGGCCAACAAAAAGCCCGCCACATTGCGCGAACATGGCGGGCCCGTGCCGCAACGGCGGCGTGTGGTCTATTCCTTCTCTTTCTTGCCTGCTCCCTTTTCCTTCTTCTCGACGGCGGCCGGCTCTTTTTTCTCGGCGGCCGGCTCCTTCTTCTCGCCTTCGGCAGCCGCCTCGGCAGCTTCTTCGCCCTCGGCAGGCACCTCTCCGATGATCTCGGTGACCGGCGGCGGGGCTTCTTCCTCGATCACGATTTCCTTCGGCACCTGCACCGACACCACCGCCGGATTCTCGTGCTTGAGCTTGGACACGGGCTCCACGCCTTTGGGCATGGCGAGCTCGTTGACGTGCACCGTCTGGTTGAGCTGAAGGTTGACGAGGTCGACCTCGATGAATCCGGGCAGGTCATCGGGCAGACACTGGATGTCGATCTCGTTCATCACGTGCTGGACCATGCCGCCGCTGGTCTTCACACCCGGGCAGATGTCGGCATGGATGAAATGCAGCGGCACCTTCACGTGGATCTTGCGGTTCTTGTCGACACGCTGGAAGTCCACGTGCAGCACCTGCTGGCGCCACGGGTGCATCTGGTAGTCGCGCAGCAGCACCTGCATCTTGTCGCCGTTGACGGTCAGGTCAAGAATCGAGGCGTGGAACGCCTCCTGCTTGAGATGGTGCAGCAGCGCGTTGTGTTCGAGCTCGACGTTCTGAACCGGCTTACCCGCCCCGTAGACGACGCCCGGAACACGCCCGCTTGTGCGCAGGCGGCGGCTCGCGCCCGATCCCTGCTGCGCGCGCGGGAAAGCAGTTACTTCGATCTTCATTGCACTCTCCAAAAAAACAGTGTTGAGCGTCCAGTGTCCGATGTTCAGTGCTGAGCGCTCAATCTCCAATCCTGCGCATGACTGGCCGCAGGTTCAACGCTCAACACTGTTTTTTATTCAACGAATAGCGAACTGACAGAGTCCTCGTTGCTGATGCGGCGCATGGTCTCCGCCAGCAAGCTGGCCACGGTGAGCACGCGGATCTTCTTGCAGCTCTTCGCTTCCTCCCGCAGCGGGATGGTGTCGGTCACCACCAGCTCATCCAGCACCGAGCCGGCGATACGCTCCGCCGCCTTGCCGGACAGCACCGCGTGCGCGCAGTAAGCGAGCACGTGCGCCGCCCCGCGCTCCTTCAGCGCCCCGGCCGCCTCGCACAACGTGTTGGCGGTGTCCACCAGGTCGTCAACAATGACGCAGGTCCTGCCTTCGACCTCACCGATGATGTTCATCACCGTCGCAACATTGGGCCGCGGCCGGCGCTTGTCGATGATGGCGAGATCGGCTTCCATCCGCTTCGCGAGCGCCCGCGCCCGCACCACGCCGCCGACGTCGGGCGACACCACCACCAGGTCCTTGAAGCCGTGCTTCCACACGTCCCCCAGCATGATCGGTCCCGAGTAGATATTATCCACCGGGATGTCGAAGAACCCCTGGATCTGCTCCGAGTGCAGGTCCATGGTGAGCAGCCGGTCCACGCCGGCGCTGGTCATCATGTTGGCCACCACCTTGGCGGTGATCGGCACCCGCGCCGAGCTGGGACGCCGGTCCTGCCGCGCATACCCCATGTAGGGAATGGCGGCGGTGACGCGCCACGCGGAGGCGCGCTTCAGCGCGTCCACTATCACCAGCAACTCCATCAGGTTGTCGTTGGTCGGCGAGCAGATCGACTGCAGCACGAACACGTCGCGGCCGCGCACGTTCTCGAGGATCTCCACCATCACCTCGCCGTCGCTGAAGCGGCCGACCTTGGCGCGGCCGAGATGGATGTTGAGATGCCTGACCACGTCCTCGGCAAGCTTGGGATTGGCATTGCCGGTAAACACCATCAGGCGATCGAACGCCACGTTCTCTCCTCTGCGCGCTTGCAGCATCTCGGGTCGCACTTGTCACACCTCGCAGCGGCTACACGCCGCCCACGCCCAAACGGGCTGGGGAGGTAGGATTCGAACCCACGCATGCCGGAATCAAAATCCGGTGCCTTAACCAGCTTGGCGACTCCCCAGTAGCGCCTACCGCGCCGACGCCCGGCTCCGCGAGCCGCGCGTCCAAAATTTCGAGCCACCTCAGCGTACCAGATCGCGCAGCGGATGCCGCGCCAGCCCCTGCGCGATAAACCCTTGCATGCCTGCGGGCGCTTGTGCCCACACCTGGCGCGCCGCCTGCTCCGTCGGAAAGGCGGCAAACACGCACGCGCCGGAGCCCGTCACCCACGCCGGAGCCGAGCGCCGCAGCCACTCGAGATGCCGCGCGACTTCCGGGAATTCCCGGCATACGATGGGCTCCAGATCATTACCCGCCTGCTCGACCGAAAAGCCCCGCATTTTAATGGGTTTTGAGTCCCGTTTCAATTCGGGGTGAGCGAAAATCCGCGCCGTCGGCACCGCCACCGGCGGGGTGAGCACCAGATACCAGGCGGGCGGCAGGGCAAGCGGCGTGAGTCGCTCGCCGATACCCTCCGCGAACGCGTTTTCCCCGAACACGAACGCCGGCACATCCGCCCCGAGCTCGAGCGCCAGCGCGAGCAGCCGCTCCCTCGTCAGACCGGTTCGCCACAAATGGTTCAATGCCAGCAGCGTGGTCCCCGCGTCCGAGCTGCCGCCGCCCAGCCCGCCGCCGAGCGGCAGGCGCTTCTCCAGCGCGATGTCGGCGCCGAGCGTAGTGCCGGAAGCCTGCTGGAGCAGGCGCGCCGCACGCACCGCGAGATCTTCCGCAGCAGGAACGCCTGAGACGTCGTCGACACGCGCGATCACGCCATCCTCGCGCACGCGGAAGTGGAGCGTGTCGCCGTAATCAATGAAGCGGAACACGGTCTGCAGCAGGTGGTAGCCGTCGGCGCGCCGTCCCACCACGCGCAGCATCAGGTTGAGCTTGCCCGGGGCGGGA
>JAHFRO010000074.1:4943-7323 GCA_023266245.1 Betaproteobacteria bacterium
TCATGGCGCGCCCTCGCCGCGGCGCCAGCCGTCGATCACCAATCGGATCTCGTGTGCCCCGCTCGTGAGCTCCAGCCGGCGCGGCAGCCCGCCGTGCTCGGCTGGCGGGTAATTGACGAACGCGATGCGCCGGCCGTCCTGGTCGAGGAAGGTAAGACGCCCACTGTCGTCACGCTCCGCGCGTGCCGGCGCGCTGCCGGGCGCGACCTCGCCCCGCACCCAGTAGCTGAGGCGCGCGAGCGGCAGCTCCCAGCCGAGCGCCTGGCGCGTCAGGCTCTCGACGGTGCCCGCGCGGTACTGCTTCTGATCGGCGCCGGTGAGCGTCGCCCCGTCGGCGTCGCCGACGATGTGCGCGAGCGTCTGCCCCACCGGGGTGAGCAGCCAGATCTCGTCGCGCTCGGCGGAGTGCTGCCAGCGCACGCTGGAGGAGAAGGCGCGCCCGTCGTAGGTCACCGCCATGCGCCCGATGAGATCAAACGGCGCCGCCGCCGGGCCGGCCGGCCGCTCACCTGGAGGAGCGAGCACCGCGCACGCCGCGACGAGCGCGCTCGCCGCGAGCGCGGCGCACGACTTGAACCAGATCATGGGACGAGATGCAGTCTCAGAAAACCGGCCGAAACCGCGGATGCACGCCGATAAGATCCAACCCGAAAAGCATCAGCCACAGAGAGCACAGAGAATGAAACAATCAAAGCTGATTGGCTTCCTGTTCTCTCTGTGAACTCTGTGTCCTCTGTGGCTTGTTCTGGATTTTCATCCGCGTTTATCTGCGTTTATCTGCGGCTGAATCTGTCTGGTTCTCGAGCTCTGCCCGGCTAGGGCAGGAAGCGCTTGACGGTGTTCTGCAACACCTCGTTGTTGGGGTGGTCCTTGAGCGCTTCGGCCCACACCTTCTTCGCCTGCTCCTGCCGGCCCACGACCCACAGCAGCTCGCCGAGGTGCGCGGCGATCTCCGGGTCGGGCCGCAGCGCGAACGCGCGTTGCAGATAGTCGAGCCCCTCCTGGTTGCGGCCCATGCGGTAGAGCACCCAGCCCATGCTGTCCATGATGAACGGATCCTCGGGCGCGAGCTTGAGCGCCGTCTCGATCAGGCCGTAGGCCTCCTCGATGCGCTGGCTGCGATCGGCGAGCGTGTAGCCGAGCGCATTGTAGGCGTGCGCATGATCGGGGCGGATCTGGATGAGCTTCCGGAGGTTCCCTTCGAGGACGTCGAGGCGGTTGATCTTCTCCGCCGCCATCGCGTGGTCGTAGAGCAGGTCCGGATAGTTGGGCAGCTGCTCCAGCGCCTGTCCCAGCAGCTCGAACGCTTCCTGGTAGGCGTTCGCTTCGCGCAGCAGCTGCGCCTCGGCCTGGGTCAGTTGCGCGCGCTGCTGGTTGTTGTTCGCGCTGGCCTGTTGCAGGTGCTTGCGCGCCTCGGGAAGCCTGCCCTGCTTGGCGAGTATGCCGGCGTAACGCGCCTGGGCGCTGATGTACTGCTCGCCCTGGCTGACGCTGGAGTACCACTTGAGCGCCTCGTCGAAGCGCTTGCGCTCCTCGTTCACCTGTCCGAGGTAGAAGCGCGCCATATCCGGGTCCTTGTAATTGAGCTCGAGCACGCGCTTGAGCTGGGTCTCCGCCGCCTCGTAGTCGTTGGCCTGCATCGCGAGCAGCGCCACCGCCATGCCGACATCCGCGTTCTGCGGGTACTCGCCGACCAGCGCCTCGAACTGCTTGCGCGCCTCGGCGTAATTCTTGGCGTTGACCAGCAGCCGCGCGTAGTTGAGCCGCACGTCGCGGGCCTTGGGATGGCTCTTGAGATACTCATCGAGGTAGCGCATCGCCTCGTCGTCGGAACGGCGCTGCAGCACCTGCGCGACGAATAGCGCGGCGAGCTCCCAGTCCGGCCGCAGTTTCAGCGCAGCGTTCGCTTCATCCAGCGCAACCTGCTGTTCGTTGGCGTTCCACGCCGCCTGCGCCACCGACAGCCGCGCCTCCGGCACATCGGGATACGGCTGCGCCAGTGCCTGCATCAGTTTGAGCACCGCCGGCTTGTCCTTGTGGCGCGCCAGCAGCGCATTGAGTTGCAGGAAACTCTGGCCGACGTTACCCCGGTCGGCAGCAAGCCATTTTTCGAGGTGCGGCTGCGCCTCGGCGAGCTGCGCCTGGTTGACCAGCAGCCCGGCGATGACCTGGCGCGCCTGCGTCGAATCCGGGTCCGCTTGCAGCCAGATGCCGGCCGCTTCCAGCGCCGCGGACACGAAGCGCGCGTTCCACGCCAGTTCCGTGGCGCGCTGCGCGATGCGCGGATCGCGCGTTTCGCGCGCGAGCTCGAGATAAGCCGGCACCGCCACGTGCGGCTGCCCGCGCTGCACTGCGACTTCAGCCAGCATCATCTTGAACA
>JAHFRO010000074.1:7423-11076 GCA_023266245.1 Betaproteobacteria bacterium
CGCGCGCGCGTCGCGCCGAGGCGATCGCCACCGCCAAGCAGCGCTGCGGGCTCGCTGACACCGGCAAAAAGCTGATCGGCACGCTCTCCAAGGGCTACCAGCAGCGCGTCGGCATCGCGCAGGCAATCGTGCACGTGCCGGACGTAGTGATCCTGGATGAACCGACGGTGGGCCTTGATCCCAACCAGATCCGGGAGATCCGCGGCTTGATCCGCGAGCTCGGCGGCGCCCACAGCGTGATCCTTTCCACCCACATCCTGCCGGAAGTGGAAGCGATTTGCGACCGCGTGCAGATCATGCATCACGGCAACATCGTCTACAGCGACACCATAGCCGCGCTCAAACAGTTTCACAGCGGCGCCACCGTGCTGCTCGGGCTGCGCCGGCCGCCACCGCTCGAAGAGATCGCCGCGGTGCCGGGCGTGGCGGGGGCCGAATGCGTCGAGCCGACGCTGTTCCGCATCCAGTTCTCCGCGGGACAGGACCCGAGCGAAGCGCTGGCCAGGCAGTCGGCCGCGCATGACTGGGGCCTCTACCGTCTGAATCCGGCACAGACCAGCCTGGAGGACGTGTTCGTCAACCTCACCCAGCGCGAGGACAATGCTTGATTTCACCACAGAGGCACAGAGTTCACAGAGGAACCTGTACCAACAGAAATTTCTAAAATCTCCGTGCCTCTGTGTCTCTGTGGTTATGGTTTTCAAATGATTTTTACGATCGCCGGCAAGGAGCTCAGAGCGCTGTTTGCTTCGCCCTTGGCGTGGGTGATGCTTACCGTCATGCAGATCATCGTCGGTTACATCTTCCTGCGCCGGCTCGACGATTTCCTGCAGCTGCAGCCGCAGCTGGTGCAGATGGCCAATCCACCCGGCGCCACCGAGCTGGTGGCCGCGCCCACCTTCAGCACCACTGCGGCGGTTCTGCTGTTCTTGGTGCCGATCCTGGCGATGCGGCTGATCGCAGAGGAGCGCCGCAACCAGACCATGGTGCTGCTCATCTCCGCTCCGGTCTCCATGACTGAGATCGTTCTTGGCAAGTTCCTGGGCATGGTGACGTTCCTGCTCGCGATCATCGCGCTGGTGGCACTGATGCCGCTGTCGCTCGCGGTCGGCACCCGCCTTGACTACGGGCTGCTCGCCAGCCTCGTCGCAGGCCTTGCGCTGCTCGCGGCGAGCTTCGCCGCGGTGAGTCTGTTCGTATCGTGCCTCACGGTGCACCCGGTGGCGGCGGCGATCGGTGCGTTTGCCGCACTGCTCGGGATGATCCTGGCGGGAGAGGCGGCGGGCGAGGGTCTGCGCGCGCGCGGCTGGGCGGTGGCGGCGAGCCTGGCGCAGGTGCTCTCCCCGATCAAGAACTTCGAGCCGTTCGGCAAAGGCCTGCTCGACAGCTATGCCATCGCCTGCTCGGTGCTGTTGATCGTCGCCTTCCTCACGCTGGCGATCCGCCAGCTCGACGCCAAGCGCTGGAGGGGCTGAGCGTGGAGCTGACCCCGCGCCGCCGCCTGCAGCTGCTGGCGCATCACGGCCTGTTCGTGGTGCTGCTGATCGCGCTCACGGCGCTGCTCGCCTATCTGGCGCGCGAGTACCGCATCGAGCACGACCTCACGCGCGCCCACCGCAACACGCTCTCGGCCGCCACCCTCGAGGTGCTGAAGCAGCTCGATGCGCCGGTCAGCGTCACTGCCTACGCGGTGGCGAAGGACACGCGCGGCGAGAACCTGCACCGCCAGATTCAGGACTTCCTGCGCCCGTACCAGCGCGCCAAGCCCGACATCGCGCTCACCTTGGTCGACCCGCGCGAGCAGCCCAGGGCCGCGGCGGCGGCGGGCGTGCGCGCGTCGGTCGAGCTGGTGGTCGAGTACCGGCGCAGAACCGAGCACCTCGCCGAATTCAACGAGCAGGCGTTCGCCAACATGCTGATGCGTCTTGCGCGCGGCGCCGAGCGCCTGGTGCTGTGGCTCGACGGGCACGGCGAGAGGAAGCTCGACGGCGCGGCCAACCACGACCTGGGCGAGTTCGGACGGCAGCTGCAGCAGAAAGGCTTCCGCGTGAACAGCGTCAACCTCGCGCTGGCCCAGGAAGTGCCGGCCAACGCCGCGCTGCTGGTGATCGCGAGCCCCCAGGTCGATGTGCTGGCGGCGGAGGTGCAGAAGATCCGGCGCCACTTCACGGGCGGCGGCAATCTGCTGTGGCTGATCGACCCCGAGCCGTTGCGCGGGTTGCAGCCGCTCGCCGAGATGCTGGGGCTGGTGCTGACACCGGGCATCGTGGTCGACCCGCGCGCGGCGCAGCTCAAGGCCTCGCCGGCGTTCGCGGTGGGGGTGGCCGCCGGCTACAGCCGGCATCCCGTCACCGGAACGTTGAACCTCAACACGCTGTTCCCGTTCGCGCGCCAGATCGGAATCATCGAGAGCGAGGAGTGGCGCGCGACGCCGCTGATCGAGGTGGCGCAGCGCGGCTGGGTCGAGACCGGCAAGCTCGACGGCAACCTCTCCTTCGACAAGAACCGCGACTTCCCCGGCCCGGTCACGATCGCGGTCGCCTTCGAGCGCAACGTCGGCGACAGGCAACAGCGCGTCGTGGTGGTGGGCAACGGCAATTTTCTCTCCAATACCTTTCTCGGCAACGGCGGCAATCTCGATCTCGGCGTCAACATCGTCAACTGGCTCGCCGGCGACGACAGCCTGATCACGATCCAGCCGCGGTCCGCCGCCGACAGCCGTCTCGAGATTGACCCGGTCACGCTCTATCTCATCGCCTTCAGCTTCCTGCTCGCGCTGCCGCTCGCCTTCATGATCACCGGCGCGGTGATCTGGTGGCGCCGGCGCAAGGTATGAAGACGGGCCTGCCCGGCAATCTGGCGCTGGCGGCGCTGGTGGCGGCTCTGGCGCTGTTCGTCACCCTCAAGCCGGGCGGCGACGCACCGACCGAATTCGCGCTGTCCCGCCTCAAGCCGGAAACCGTTTCGCTGATCCGCATCGAGCGCGATGGCGCCGCGGCGATCGTGCTCGAAAGAAAGCACGACGCGTGGCTGCTCACCGCGCCGTTTGCCGCGCGCGCCGATGAGCTCATGGTGCAGCGCCTGCTCGCCATCGCGCAGGCGAAGGCCGCGCACCGGCTGGCCGTCGGCGATCTCGCGCGCTTCGATCTGGAGCGGCCGGAGGCGCGCCTGACCATCGACGGCCAAACCTTCGGCTTCGGCATGGTGAGCCCGGTATCGCGCGAGCAGTACGTGCTGACCGGGGATGCGGTCTACCCCGTCAACCCGCGCTACGGCATGGCGCTGCCGGGCAATGCCGCGGATCTGATCAGCCGCCGGCTGCTCGCCCCCGACGAAGTGCCGGTGCGCATCGAGCTCAAGGACTTCGCGGTGGCGCAGCGTGACGGCCGATGGGTGCTTGCCCCGGCCCCGGAGGAATTGAGCCAGGACGACCTCAACCGCTGGGTGGACGAATGGCGGCTCGCGACCGCCCTGCGCGTCGAGCCCTACGCCAGGGGCAAAACCCGGGGCGAGATCAAGCTCGAGTTCAAGAACGGGGCCAAACTTACCCTCGGCATCCTGAGCCGCGAACCGGAACTGGTGTTGCTGCGTCCCGACGAGAAGCTGCAGTATTACTTCTTCGCCGAAGGCGCGAAGCACCTGCTCGCCCCGCC
>JAHFRO010000238.1 GCA_023266245.1 Betaproteobacteria bacterium
TCCGCTACGTCACGGACGGCTCCGCCGGCATCCGTCGGAGCCGTGCCGGGAAGGGTTGGGTTTTCTACGCCCCAAACGGCGCGCGGATCACAAACCCGGTCCAGCGGAGGCGGTTCTATGCGCTGGCGATCCCGCCGGCCTGGACCGACGTATGGATTTGTCCGAATCCCGACGGCCACATACAGGCGACGGCGCGCGACGCCCGCGGGCGTAAGCAATATCGCTACCATCCCTCGTACCGCGAAGCGCGTGACAGGTCCAAGTTTCGCCGCATGCTCGAATTCAGCGAGATCCTCCCGGACATCCGGGAACGCGTAGAGCGCGACCTCCGCGTCCGTGACCTGACCCGGCGCCAGATTCTGGCCACCGTAGTGCGGCTGCTGGACAAGACGCTGATCCGCGTGGGCAACTACGAGTACGCCCGCGAGAATCGCTCCTTTGGGCTCACCACGCTGCGCGAGCGGCACGTTGAGGTTAGAGGGGCCAAATTGCGGTTCAGCTTCCGTGGCAAGAGCGGGGTCAATCATACGGTGGCCATCTCCGACCGTCGGCTCGCCCGCATCATCCAGCAATGTCAGGACCTGCCGGGGCAGGAGCTGTTCAAATACCTCGACGTATCCGCCAGGCGCCAAACCATCTCGTCGGACGACGTGAACGCCTATCTTCGCGAAATCACCGGTCACGACATCACGGCCAAGGACTTCCGGACCTGGGCAGGCACGATGCTGGCCGCCCGGGAGCTGTGCGTGATGGGGCCTGCGACGAGCCGTCGCGAAGCGGAGCGGAATATGGTCCGGGCGATCGACGCGGTGGCCAAGCGGCTCGGCAACACGCGCGCCGTGTGTCGGAAGTACTATGTTCACCCCGGGCTGGTGCGTGCCTATCTCCAGGGCCTCACCGCCCCGCTCTCCCCCACTACGCCGCCACGCCGCGCCCGCCGCGAGCGGCCTACCGCCGCGCTGCGGCGTGACGAGGTCGCAGTGTTGCAGTTCCTCCAGGAGGAAGTACCGGCCACTTAGGCATTTCGAAAAATGGGGTCAGCTCAGACCCCATTTTTTCAGGATTCGGGATTCAGGATTCAGGATTCAGTAAACCGATCACTGGTCACGGGTTTAAAATCAGCTTCGAGTCCCGATTTACTAAATCCGCAAGCGCCAGCTCTCGTTCTGTTCCATCACCCGCCCCTCACGTTCCAGCTTGATCAGATGCGCGTGGAGCGAGCGCCGCGCGATGGCGTGGATTCCTTGGGGGACATCGTCGTAAACGAGCGGCAGCAACTCATCCAGCGTCGCGGGATTCTTCTTGCTGAAGGCGTCGAGCACCTTCTGCTCGCGCTTCAAGCGGTGCGCGATCAGCCGCCGCACTTCGTCGTGCGGCTTTTCGATGAGATGGCCGTGCCCCGGCGCGAGCGCGGCGAGATCGAGCGAGAGCAGCCGCTCGAGCGACTTGAGGTAGACCGCCATGTCGCCGTCGGGCGGCGAGATCACCACCGTCGAGCCCTGCATGATGTGGTCGCCGGTGAAGAGCAGCTTCTGCCCTTCCAGCAGATAGCACAGGTGATTCGATGCGTGCCCGGGCGTATGCACCGCGCGCAACCGGAACGCACCGCAGTCAACAATCTCACCCTCCCGCAGCACACGGTCAGGCGCGAAGTGCGCGTCCTGGCGCCCGTCGTCGGGTTTCGGCAGATAGCCGAGCAGCTCGGCACCGGTCGCCTGCTTGAGCGCCTTCGCGCCCGGAGAGTGGTCGAGGTGGGTGTGGGTGCAGAGGATCCACCGCAGCCGCTTGCCCACCGCATCGAGCATCACCGACAAGTGCGGCGCGCTTTCCGGCCCGGGGTCGATCAGCGCAAGTTCTTCCTTGCCGACGATGTAGGTATTGGTACCCGGTCCGGTCATCACGCCGGGATTCGGCGCAGTCACACGCCGCATGAGGCCGTTCAGGCGCACGATTTCGCCGGGAACTATATTTTCCATTTGCCCTGTCCCTCGCACGCTTCCTCGTACCCCGCCTCGCCGGGCAGCAGGCTCGCGCCATCCCGGGTGAGCCGCGGCTGGATCACTGGTACCTCGCGGTGGGCAGTCAGCGCCGCAATCAGTGCCTGCGTCGAGGCGTAAGCAGCGAACTGCTCCAGCGTCTTGATTGTCGGGAAGCGCATCTTGAGCTCGCCGCGCGCGTGCCTGTCGAGCGCTTCGGACGGCCGCAGCCAGGCGTGCGCGATGGCCTCGAGGTTGTCATGCGATGCCTCCTGACGTTCCGGCGCAACCGCCATAAAAAAGCGTGTGTCGTAGCGCCGCGGCGCGCCGACCGGTGTGATCCAGTGGGCGAAATAGAGCAGCCGGTCGGTGGCGAGCCAAAGGCCTTCCGCAGCAAGCACCGCGCTCAACGACCGCTTGCCGGTATCCACGCTCTTGCGGTGTGCATGAAAACGCCCGGCCACCGCGCGGTCCACGAGCGAAACCAGTCCGCCCTGCGCGTCGCAGGCGAGCAGCACGCCCGCCTCCTCGAACGACTCGCGGATCGCGGCGATCCAATAGGCCAGTCCGCCGCGCTCGATCCCGAGTGTGCGGCTCGCCGCACGGTCATCGAGACCGACGCACAGCGCATGCCATTCAGCGGACTGGTCGGATTCATCGAGCGCGCCGCCGGGAAAGACGTGCATCCCCGGCATGAAGCCGGAGCTGAAGTTCCGCTGCAGCATCAGCACCTCCAGCCCGCGCTCGGTATCGCGGACCAGCGTGACGGTGGCCGCCGGCAGCGGCGTGATCACTGGCTGCTCAGCCATCACGATTCACGGTTTTTAGACGTGGCCGTACTTGGCGAGCACTTGCTCGAGCGTCGCGCCGGCGTCGAGCTCGGCGCGGATCTTGATTTCGGTCGCGGTCAACCGTTCCGCTTCGTTCAGGACCTTCTCGACCGCCTCGGACGGGATCACAATCGCGCCGTCCACATCGGCGAGCACGAAGTCACCGGGGTTGACGATGACGTGCTGTTTCGTCGCGCCGGGGAGGTACGCCGGCACCTGCCATGCCGTCACCTTCCAGCGGCCGATGGACTGCACCGGCGTGCGGTAGCGCGCATAGACGGGAAACTTCTGCTTCGCGATCCACTCGATGTCGCGGACGCCGCCGTCCACCAGCGCGCCGGCGCAACCGCGCGCCTTCATGCCAAGCGCGATGAGCTCGCCGAAGAAGCACACGCCCTCGCCCGCCCCGCTCCACACGCTGACGCAGCCGGACTTGATGCCGTCCACCGCCTTCATCTTGTCCGGATCACCGCTCCCGGCGTAGGGGCGCATCTCGCCGCAAATGGTATAGGCCCATCCCGCCAGTTTGCCGGCATCCGCGGGATAAGGCGCGAACTCCGGCGCGAGCCCCTGGTGCGCAAAGCCGAGCCTATCCAGCACGTCGGCGACGGTCGCGGCGTCAACTTTCAGATAGCGCTGACGTATCGCTTCCGCGCTTTCCGGGTCAAATGACTTTGGATTCATTTCCGAATTCTTGGCGCTTTGGCGGTTCTGCTTTGTTCTTATCTGCGTTTATCGGCGTTTATCGGCGGCTTGAAAGGCCGTAAGTAGTGAGTCGTGAGCGGGCTTGTTGTTCATTGTGTCCTTCGTGTCCTTTGTGGTTCAGCTTTTATTTTCGTCTTTCTTGGCGGCCTGGGCGGTTCAATTCCTGTTCATGTGTTTCTTGGCGGTCTTGGCGCCTTGGCGGCTAATTCTCAAGTCCCGTAGCGCACCGGCGACTTCGCCGCCTTCAGCGCCGCGAGCGCGCTGTAGCAGGCGAGCCACGCAGTCTTGGGATT
>JAHFRO010000239.1:0-2071 GCA_023266245.1 Betaproteobacteria bacterium
CGTCGTGCAGCACCGCGCTCGGGCAGGCGAAGTGGGTCGGGTACACCACCAGCTCGGTGAGCTGGGTGGGAAATTTTTCGGCGAGCGCCTTGCGCACTGCGGCGGGCAGGCGCGGATCGACCGCCACGAAATCCCCGTCGCTGGCGTCGATGCGCGGCTGGTGAAACGCGTCCTCCAGGTACATGCCGTGGTCGATCAGGAAAGAGACAATCTGCAGTACCGCCGGGAAGATCTTGCGTCCCCCGGAGGCGCCGATGGCGAACCAGGGTTTTCCGTTACGGTGCGCGATCACCGGGCACATGTTGGTGAGCGGGCGTTTGCCGGGAGCCAGGCCATTGGGCGAGCCGGGGCGCGGATCGAACCACATGATGCCGTTGTTCATCAGGATGCCGGTCGAGGGCAGAACCACCTTCGAGCCGAACACGGAGAGCAGCGTTTGCGTCAACGCCACCATGTTGCCGCGGCGGTCTATCACGTTGAGATGCGTCGTGGTGGAAGGATCGCGCAGGTCGGCAGTGTCGCCCAGGGTTGCGAGCCGCTCGGCGTAGGCTTCGCGCAGCAGCCTGGCGTAGGCGAGGAACGCGTCGGCGTGCGGCCCGTTGCGGCGGAAACGGACGTCACGCAAGCCGTTCAGGGCGCGCAGCATGCTGGGACCGGCGGTGAGTCCCGGCGCAAGGGCGAGCCGTGCGCTGCGGTAATCGGCCGTGAGCGGCTCGACGATGCGCGCGCGGTAGCGGTGCAGGTCTTCGGCGCCGAGGTTGCCGCCGAGTGCCCGCACGTCCTTGACGATGGCGGCGGCGATCCCGCCCTCGTAGAAATCGCGCCGTCCGGCGCCGGCGAGCCGCCGGAGCGTGTCGGCCAGCCGCGGCAGCTTCAACCGCTCGAGCGGCGCGCCGGGCGCGGTGACGGGCGGGAAACCCTGCGGCAGCCATACTTCGCGCGAGGTCGGGTAGCGCGCGAGCTCCTGCGCCATGGTGGCGACTTTCAGCGTGAGGAACCAGTCCGCCGCAATGCCTTTTTCCGAGAGCTCGACCGCGGGCTGGATCGCCGCGCCGAATTTCAGCGTGCCGAACTTTTCCAGCGCAAGCCCGAGCCCGTCGACGTGGCCGGGAACGGCGAAGGACAGCGGACCGTGCACGTTGCGGTCGTCTTTCACCGCCGGCCAGTTGAAGAGATCGCGGGTGGTGACGCCGCCGCCGACGAGCGGATAGTCGGCGGGATCGAGACCGCGCGGCGAGACCGGTCCAAAATCGACCACGGTGACGCGGTCCTCCCTGGCGAGGTAGACCAGCATGAAGCCGATGCCGCCCAGCCCGCTGTACCACGGCTCCACCGCGGCAAGCGCGAATCCGGTGGCGACCGCGGCGTCCACCGCATTGCCGCCTGCAGCGAGCACGCGCGCCCCGACCTCGCCGGCAACGCGGTTCTGGGTCGCCACGATGCCGCCGCGCGAGCGCGCCAGCGGCTTGCGCACCTGCCAGTTCTGTACCCGATGCTCGAGCATGGTAGGGAAACCCCGGGGCGGGCGATATAATCAGCCTGCATGTTAACGGAAAAGGCGTGATTCGTGATTCGTGACACGATTCACGCTTTCAAGAATGCGGCACATCGTCTGTCTCACCTTTGACTTCGACGCGATCTCGGGCTTCATCGCGCGCGGTCAGACTTCAGCATCCTGGATCTCGCGCGGGGAATTCGGACCGCGGGTGGGCGCGCCGCGCCTGCTCACCCTGCTCGGAAAGTACGCCATCAAGAGTACCTGGTTCATTCCCGGCCACACCATCGAGACCTTCCCGCAGGCGTGCGAGCCGGTGTGCGCTGCCGGACACGAGATCGCGCACCACGGCTGGACCCATCGACCGCCCGCGAGCCTGACGCGCGAGCAGGAGGAGGCGGAGCTCGTGCGCGGCAACGAGGCGATCAAGCGGCTGTGCGGTCGTGCCGCGCGCGGATATCGCTCGCCCTCCTGGGATCTCAGTCCCCATTCCGTGGAGCTGCTGCTCAAGCACGGCTTTATCTACGACTCGAGCATGATGGGCGACGACTACACGCCGTACTATGCGCGCCAGGG
>JAHFRO010000239.1:2171-3784 GCA_023266245.1 Betaproteobacteria bacterium
GACACCGACCGCGAGCGCTCCACTCGGGAATCGGTCAACGCGATCCTGGAGAGCCTGCAGTGGCTGGGACTCGACTACGAGGGGCCGACCTTCCAGATGGACCGGCTCGCGCGCTACCGGGAAGTGGCCGAGCAACTGATCCGAGAGGACAGGGCGTATTACTGCTATGCCAGCAAGGAGGAACTCGAGGTGCTGCGCGAGAGCCAGCGCGCGCGGAACGAGAAGCCGCGCTACGACGGGCGCTGGCGCCCGGAGAACGCGCAGCGGCTCGCCCTCAAGCCGCCACCGAACGCGCAGCCGGTGGTGCGCTTCCGCAATCCCGACGCGGGCGAGGTCACCTACACGGACCTCGTAAAGGGCGGGATCACGATCTCCAACGCCGAGCTCGACGATCTGGTGCTCCTGCGCGCGGACGGCATCCCGACCTACAACTTCGGCGCGGTGGTGGACGACATTGACATGGCGATCACGCATGTCATCCGCGGCGACGACCACGTCAACAACACCCCGCGCCAGATCAACATCTACGGCGCGCTGGGGGCGAACCTGCCGCAGTTCGCCCACGTGCCGATGATCCTGGGAGCGGACGGTGAGCGATTGTCCAAGCGCCACGGCGCGGTGAGCGTCACGCAGTACCGCGACGAGGGCTACCTGCCGGAAGCCCTGGTGAACTATCTCGTGCGCCTTGGCTGGTCACACGGCGACGAGGAAATGTTCTCGCGCGAGCGGCTCGTCGCGTGGTTCGACCTCGAGCATATCAGCGCATCGCCCGCACGCTTCAACCCGGAGAAGCTGGCTTGGCTCAACGCCCAGTACCTGAAGAGCACGGATGCCGCGCGGCTTGCGGCGCTTGCCGAGCCGTTCCTCGTGAAGCGCGGCTGCGACACCAAGCACGGGCCGCCGCTCGCAAGAGTGATTGCGCTGCTCAAGGAGCGCGTGAACACCGTCGCGGAGCTGGCCGACGCCGCGGTGTATTTCTACCGCGCGCTCGAGCCCCCGGACCAGTTAAAGCGCCAGCACTACTCGGTTGACGTGAAGCCGGCGCTCGCCGCGTTGCGCGAGCGGCTGGGGAAAATCGAATGGAACCGTGACCACATCAACACCGCGCTGAAGGCGGTGCTCGCGGAATTCAAATTGAAAATGCCGCAGCTCGCGATGCCGCTGCGCGTGATGGTGACTGGAGAGGTGCAAACGCCTCCCATCGACGCGACGCTCGAGTTGATCGGCCGCGACGAGGTGCTCGCGCGCATGGCGAAGCAGCTCCAAGCTTTTCCGGAATAGCGGTTTTGTTTACAGGCAAGGGAGGGCGCCGGTATAATGCGCGCTCTCTCGTGGGGGTATAGCTCAGCTGGGAGAGCGCTTGCATGGCATGCAAGAGGTCACCGGTTCGATCCCGGTTACCTCCACCAGCAAAACCCTTCAGTAGCACATCAGTCCCCATCGTCTAGAGGCCTAGGACATCGCCCTTTCACGGCGGTAACCGGGGTTCGAATCCCCGTGGGGACGCCACACAAGCGAGGCCGCCGGAAGGCGGCTTTTTCTTTTTCGCGCTGGCGCGCGAATGGCCGGGGGGCGGCCCCGGTGCCGGTGACTTTCTTCTTGCTCGCCCAAGA
>JAHFRO010000240.1:0-1627 GCA_023266245.1 Betaproteobacteria bacterium
CCTTTCTCTTTGGCGTCTTGGCGGATCAGCTTCTTGCTCTTATCGGCGTTCATCGGCGGCTTAAATTAGGTGATGCAGTAACGAAGTGACGAGTAACTCGTCCTTTTCTCCATCTGCGTTCATCTGCGTTTATCTGCGGCTCAATTGTCTTTCCGGTTTTCCTCCGCGTCCTCCGCGTCCTCGGCGGTGAGAGGTTTCTTGTTTTTCTTGGCGGCCTTGGCGCCTTGGCGGCTAATTTTCACCACCCGAGCACGTACGCCGGCCGCCGCAGGTCGGCGCCGCCGTGCAGCACGCCGTGCTTGCGATCGGCGACGATGGCGCACACCGAGCCGGCGAGCCAGGTGCTCTCGTCCCACCAGTAGACCTTGTGCCTGCGGCTCGCCAGCTCGTCACCCGCCGCCTTCTCGATACGCGATTCGAGATAAAGCCGGCCCGGATAGTACGGATGCGGTTCGAACGAGCCGGGATAGCTGTAGGTCGCAAAGCGCGGCGCTTCCACCGCGGTTTGCACATCCATGCCGAAGGTGTTGATGTTGAGGAACACCTGCAGCATCGCCTGGCACTGGACATCGCCCCCCGGCGAGCCGAACGGCATGTAGACATGTCCGTTCTTGAGCGCCAGCGCCGGGTTGGGCGTGAGCCTGGGCCGCTTGCCCGGCGCGACCGAGCACGGGTGCGCCGGGTCGGCCCACGACTGGGTGCCGCGCCCCGAGCACAGTATGCCCACGCCGGGAATGATCGGAGTCTTGTCCGAGCCGTCGCTGGGCGTCGCCGAGAAGGCGTTGCCGTGCCGGTCGATCACGCACACGTACGACGTGTCGCCCGGCCCCGGCGCGTCCTCGGGCTGCGACGCCGGCACGCAGCGGTGCTTGAGCTGAGTCAGTGCATCCGGATCGCCCGCCGGCGGCATCCCCGGCCATGCTTTTTCCATGCTGATGAAGGAACGGCGGTGCTGCGCGTAGCGATCCGACATCAGGCCCGTGATCGGCACCTGGATGAAGCGCGGGTCGCCGAAGTGATGGTGGCGGTCGGCGAACGCGAGCTTGAGCGCTTCGGTCACGACGTGGATATATTCCGGGGAGTTGTGACCGAGGCTCTTGAGGTCATAGCCCTTCAGGATGTTGAGCGTCATCGGCAGCACCGGACCCTGCGACCACGGGCCGCAGGCGTGCAGTTCGATGCCGTCGAAGCGCGTGCGCACGGTGGGCTCGAAGCTGACGCGGAACCCGGCGAAATCCTCGTAGCGCATCAGTCCGCCTTCTTTCCCGATGAACCTCGTCACCGCGCGTGCGATGTCGCCCTTGTAGAAGGCGTCGCGCGCGGCCTTGAGCCCCGCTCTTCGGCCCTTGCGGCGCGCCGTTTTGCGCTCCTCGTCCGCCAGGTACTGCAGGGTCCGGCCGAGATCGGACTGCACGAAGACCTCGCCCGCCTCCGGCACTCGACCCTTGGGCAAAAAGACCTTGCCGCTCGACGGCCAGCGCTCGTAGACGGCGCGGTTGTCCTTGATGAACTCCGCCATCATCGGATGCATCGGGAAGCCCTCGCGCGCGAAGCGGATGGCGGCGGAAGCGACCTCGCCGAAGCTCAGGGTGCCGAAGTGCGCGAGCGCGGTGATCCAGGCATCCGG
>JAHFRO010000240.1:1727-3783 GCA_023266245.1 Betaproteobacteria bacterium
ACACCGGTTGCGCGCGCCCCCGCGCCTTTGCGGGTCTAACGCAACAAACCGGGGAGGACAGCATGAAGTATTCCGCGTCGCTGCTCAGGCCGATCTTCGCCGCCGCCGTATTGGGGGCCGCCGCGCTCGGCGTTCAAGCCCAGCAGTATCCGGCCAAGCCCGTTCGCATGATCGTTCCGTTCCCGCCGGGCGGCAACACCGACATCATCGCGCGCATCGTCGCGCCGGAAATGGGCAGGGCGCTGGGGCAGCAGATCGTAATCGATAATCGCGGCGGAGCCGGCGGCGCGATCGGCACCGAGGTGGCTTCCAGGACTCCGCCCGATGGATACACGCTACTCATGGTGTCCGCGGGGCACGTCATCAATCCAGCGATGGCGAAGAAGCTTCCGTATGACTCGATCAAGGACTTCGCGCCGATCTCGATAGTCGCGGACGTGCCGACCGCGTTCGTGGTGCATCCCTCGCTTCCGGTCAAGACGGTGAAGGAGTTCATCGCGCTGGCGAAGTCCCGCCCGGGTGAGCTCAACTACTCCACCGCGGGGCGCGGCACCGTCGGCCATCTCTCGGCGGAACTGCTCAGTTCCCTGGCGAAGATCAAGATAACTCACGTGCCGTACAAGGGTTCGGGCCCGTCGATCATCGACCTCATGGCCGGACACGTGCAACTGCAGTTTTCCAGCATGCCGGCCGTGATCAATTTCGCACGCGCCGGCAAGCTGCGCATGATCGCCCAGACCGGTAAGCGGCGCTCGCCCGCGGCGTCGGATGTGCCCACCATGGAGGAGGCGGGAGTGCCGGGGTTCGTGGTTTCCAGCGGATTCGGCCTGCTCGCTCCGGCCGGAACGCCGCGTCCGGTCATCGACCGCGTCCTCGCGGCACTCAAGACATCACTTTCCAATACCGACGTCCGCAACAGCCTCGCCGGCCAGGGCGCGGAGCCGGTCGGCAGCACGCCCGAGGAGCAGGAGGCTTTCATCAAGTCCGAGATCGCCAAGTGGATCAAGGTCGCGCGCGAGGCCGGCATACAGCCGGAATAACACGAGCTATGAGCTATCAGCAATCAGCTATCAGCCCATGGAAGGCCTTGTTTGACGCTGAACGCTGAAAGCTGAATGCTGACGATGAAACCTTTGGTCCCCCTGAATAGATGGTCATTGGTCGCGTGCGCGGCGCTCTTTGCTGGCACCGCGATTGCCCAGCCTTATCCCAGCAAGCTGATCCGCGTGGTCAATCCCGCCGCACCGGGAGGCAATAGCGACATCTTTTTCCGTCTGCTCTCGCCGAAGATGAGCGAAATACTGGGGCAGCAGCTGGTCTTCGATTACCGTCCGGGCGCCGGGGCCACGATCGGCGGTGAGTTGATCGCGAGAAGCGCGCCCGACGGCTACACCACCGGAATCGTCGCGGCGAGCTTTGTCATCAACCCCTCGACGTTCAAGAAACTGCCGTATGACACGGTGCGGGACTTCACGGCGCTCGGCATCATCGTGGACGTGCCTTCCGGGCTGGCGGTGCATCCGTCGCTGCCCGTGAACAACGTCAAGCAGCTGATCGCGCTCGCCAAGGCGCGTCCCGAGGAAGTCTTCTATTCCACGTCCGGACCGGGCACGATCGGACACATGGCGGGCGAGATGCTGAACTCGATGGCCAGGATCAAGCTCGTGCACGTGCCGTACAAGGGCGCGGGACCGGCGGTGATCGACCTGATCGCGGGCCACGTGCAGCTGCAGTTCGCCAGCATGCCGCTGCTGTTCGGGCACGTGCGCAGCGGCAAGTTGCGCATGGTCGCGCAGACCGGCGAGCAGCGCTCGGCCTCCGCCAAGGACGTTCCCACGATGCAGGAGTCGGGCCTTCCCGGCTTCGTCGTGCGCAGCGGGTTCGGGTTCGTGGGGCCGGCCGGCATACCCAGGCCGATCGTGGAGAAGCTCAACGGCGCCCTGGTCAGATCGATCCGGGATCCCCAGAACAGCAAGATCCTGATCGAGCGCGGGGCGGACCCGGTCGCCAGCTCGCCGGAAGAACACGACGCGTATATCAAGTCCGAGATCGCGAA
>JAHFRO010000241.1 GCA_023266245.1 Betaproteobacteria bacterium
ACTAGGCTCTGACCTTGTTTTCCTTGGCGTCTTGGCGACTTGGCGGTTCAGGGTTTTAATTCTGCGGATGCAGCACGCCATCCATCAGGCGCAGTACGCGGTCGGCCCGTGCCGCGATCTCGGGGTCGTGCGTAACGACGACCAGGCTCGTCCCGACGCGGCGGTTCAGCTCGAGCATGAGCTCGAAAACCGCCCCGGCGGTGCGGCGATCCAGGTTGCCGGTCGGCTCGTCCGCCAGCACGCATGCCGGCCGCGTCACCAGCGCGCGAGCGAGCGCCGCGCGCTGGCGCTCGCCGCCCGAGAGTTCCCCCGGCCGGTGCGTCAGACGATGTTCCAGACCGACTTGCCTGAGCATCTCCGCCGCCGCGGCACCCGCTTCGCCCTTTTCTATGCGCCGGATCAGCAGCGGCATGGCGACGTTCTCCAGCGCCGAAAACTCGGGCAGCAGATGGTGGAACTGGTAGACGAAGCCGAGCGCGCGGTTGCGTGTCAGCCCCCGCTCGGTCTCGCTCTGCCGGCTCAGGTCCTGCCCTATCACGCGGACCTCGCCTTGGGTCGCCTCGTCAAGCCCGCCCAGCAGGTGTAGAAGCGTGCTCTTGCCGGAGCCGGAGGCGCCGACGATCGCCACGCGCTCTCCCGCGGCGATCTCGAGGTCCACGCCGAGCAACACCGGCACCTCGACCTTGCCCTGATAGTAGGTCTTGTGCAGGCCGCGGCACGAGATCACCCGATCTTGTTTTACCCCCTCACTCCTCACTCCTCACTCCTCACTCATAACGCAGCGCCTCAGCCGGATTGATTTTGGCCGCCCGGTAGCTCGGATAGATCGTCGCCAGCAACGACAGCACGAACGAAACCACCGCGGTTATCACCACATCCGGCGTCTGCAGCTCGGAGGGCAGCTCGCTGATGTAGTAGACGTCCTTGGCAAGGAACTTGATGCCGAACAGGCCCTCGATGAACGGCACCACCGTCTCCACGTTGAGCGCGAGCGCGATGCCGCCGGCCAGTCCCAGCAGTGTGCCGATGATGCCGATGAGCGTGCCCTGGATCATGAAGATCTTGGTGATGCTTGCCGGCGCCGCGCCCAGCGTGCGCAGGATGGCGATATCGGACTGCTTGTCGGTCACCACCATGACCAGGCTCGAGACGATGTTGAACGCCGCCACCGCGATGATCAGGATCACGACGATGAACATCATGCGCTTCTCGATCTGCACCGCGCGAAAGAAGTTGGCGTGCTGCAGGGTCCAGTCGCTCACGTAGATGTCGGGCCCCAGCGAGCGGGCGAGCGAGCGCGCCACCGCCGTGGACTGGAACAGGTCGTTCAGCTTGAGCCTCACGCCCGAGACCGCGTCGCCGAAGCGGAACAGCTTCTGCGCGTCCTCGATGTGGATCAACGCGAGGCCCGAATCGTACTCGTAGTGATCCACCCCGAAGACGCCGATCACGGTGAACTGTTTGAGCCGCGGGATGATGCCGGCGGGCGTGACCTGCCCCTGCGGCGCCACCAGCACCAGCTTGTCGCCCAACGTGACGCCCAGCGCGCGCGCGAGCTCGATGCCGAGCGCGATGCCGAACTCGCCGGACTTCAGGTTCTCGAGGCGGCCGCTCTTCATGTGCCTGCCGAACTCGGCGACCCGCTCCTCGCGATCGGGCAGGATGCCGCGGACGAACGCCCCGCGCACCGCCGAGCCATAGGTGAGCAATCCCTGCGCCGTGACGTAGGGTGCGGTAGCGACCACCTGTTCATCACGCGCCGCCTGCTCGGCGACGCGCCGCCAGTCGGCGAGCCTGCCGTCCGCGCCGCTCACCTGCACGTGGGAGGCGACCCCCAGGATGCGGGTGCGGATCTCGCGCTGAAAGCCGTTCATCACCGAAAGCACGGTGATCAGCACCGTCATGCCGAGCGCGATGCCGACCACCGAGATCAGCGAGATGAAAGAAATGAAGTGATTGCGCCGCTTGGCGCGCGTGTAGCGCAATCCGATGAAGAACTCGTACGACACGTTGTGAATCAGAGGCGCGCGCGCTCGTTAAAGCTCGCTATTCTGACACAAGACCGGGAAGGGCACGACGCTGTGATAGACTCAACGCGGCGCCGTCGCGATGAACTGCCACCTGCTCGTTCCCAACCTGTTCTGGCCGGAGAGCGTCGGCGTCGAGCCCTACCGCGAACTCGCCCTCCCGGCGTTGGAAACGCTGCTCGCGCGCGGCACCCGCCGCAAACACGCGGGCATCTCGCTCGAGCGCTGGCTTGCCGATGCATTCCGCATCGCGCCGCAGTACGATCTGCCGCTCGCCGCGCTCGCGCTGCGCGGCGACGGCGGCGAACCGGGGACCGGCTGCTGGCTGCAGGCGGATCCCGTGCACCTCAAGATTCACGGGGACCGACCCGTGCTCGCCGACGCGAGCCGCTTCGAGATCACGCGGCAGGAGGCGGATGAGCTGCTCGCCGCGCTCAACGCGCACTTCGCACAGGACGGCCTCGCATTCGTCGCGCCGGCGCCGCAACGCTGGTACGCGCGCGCGCACTCGGAGCCGCGGATCCGGACCACCCCTACCGGCGAAGTTGCCGGCCGCAGCGTGGAGCATTTCCTGCCCGCCGGGGACGACAGTGCGCGGTGGCACAGCATCATGAACGAAGCACAGATGCTGCTGCACCAGCACCCGTGCAACGAGGCACGCGAAGCGCGCGGTGAGCTTCCGATCAACAGCGTGTGGTTCTGGGGCGCGGGTCGCCTGCCCGAGGTTGCTCGCGACGCACCCTACGGCACGGTCTGGAGCGATCACCCGCTTGCCGCCGGACTGGCCGCGGCCACGAGTGTCCAATGCCGGGCACTGCCGGAATCGGGCGAGCGGCTGACGGAGGTTGCCGGTGACGCCGCGCAAGATCGGCCACAGCTCATCATCGCCGACCGCTTGCGCCGTGCAGCTTGCGGTGATGTTCAGGGCTGGCGCGCAGCGCTCGTGGAGCTCGAACAGCGCTGGTTCGCGCCGCTGCTCGATGCCCTGAAACGCGGCGCGGCAGTGAGCGTGACGCTGCACGCACTGGGGCCGGAATACAGCCTCACCTCCCTCTCGACGCGCCGCGACTGTTTCAAATTCTGGCGGGTGGCGCGCCCGCTCGCTGCCTATGCAGCCTGATCTCATGCCCGCGATCGTCACGCGCACCGTCCCGCCCCGGATCGTCGACCAGCTCGTCGGCAACGGCGTGCACCCCCTGCTCGCGCGAATCTACGCGGCGCGCGGCATCACATCGCCGCAACACGTCGATCCCGAATTCGATCATCTGGTCCCTCCCGAGGCCATGCTCAACCTCGGCGCCATGGCACGCCTGCTCGCCGACGCCATCGCCGCGCGCAAGAAGCTGCTGATCATCGCCGATTACGATGCCGACGGCGCGACCGCCTGTGCCGTGGGCGTGCGCGCGCTGCGCGCGTTCGGCGCCGTCGTGGACTACCTGGTGCCCAACCGTTTCGAATACGGCTACGGGCTTACCCCGGAGATCGTGCGGCTCGCGCAGGCGCGGTCGCAGCCGGATGTCCTGATCACGGTGGACAACGGCATTGCGAGCTTTGAAGGCGTGGACGAGGCGAACCGGCTCGGCATCGCGGTGCTGATCACCGACCACCACCTGCCGGCGGAACGCCTGCCGGATGCGACGTGCATCATCAACCCCAATCAGCCGGGCTGTCCTTTTCCCAGCAAGCACCTGGCCGGCGTCGGCGTCATGTTTTACCTGATGCTGGCGCTGCGGGCGGAGCTGCGCTCGCGCGGCGC
>JAHFRO010000242.1 GCA_023266245.1 Betaproteobacteria bacterium
GCGCGGGCGTGGTGGGCGTCGGCTCGATGCCGATCGCGAGCAGGCGCTGTTCGATATCCGGGAGCTTGAGGATGCGCGTGATCTCGCGGTTGAGCTTGTTGATGACAGGGCGCGGGGTCTTCGCCGTCGCGAACAGCGCGGCCCAGGAGTCGTAGCGGAAGCCCGGCAGCGCGGACTCGGCTATGGTCGGAATGTCCGGGGTCATGCGTGTGCGCTGCGGGGTGGAAACCGCGAGCGCGCGCAGTCTCCCGTCTCTTATCAGTCCAATAGTAGAGCCAAACGGCGCCATGAAGAAATGAACGCGGCCCGATATGGTATCGGTGAGCGCCTCCGGGATGCCCTTGTGGGGCACGTGCACCACGTCTATGCCGGCGCTGTGCTTGAACATCTCGCCGGCGAAATGCGTGCTGCTGCCCGCTCCGGCGGAGGTGAAGTTGAGCTGCCCGGGCCTGGCCTTGGCCAGCGCGATCAGGTCCTTCACCGTCCTGACGTCCAGTGAAAGGGGGACCACCAGGAAATAGGCGGCGTTTGCGGTCATCGTGATGCCGGCGAAGTCCTTGACCGTGTCGTACCCGATCTTGGCGCGCACGGCGGGAGCGACCACGTGGGCGGCGGACACCGACAACAGCGTGTAGCCGTCCGGAGTAGAGGCCGCCACGATCCTGGCGCCGATCGTGCCCCCGGCCCCGGGACGGTTGTCCACGATGACCGGCTGCCGCAGGGATTCGGTGAGCTTCGGCCCGATCAGGCGCGCAACAATGTCGGGCTGGCCGCCCGGCGTGAATGGGACCACGATGCGGATCGGCCGGCTCGGGAAGCCCGAGGCCGGGTCGGCTCCCTGGGCCCACAAGCCCGCGGGACTGCAGAGGACAAGGCAGGCCGCCGTGGAGAAAACCGCATTTATCGTAGAGCGCTGCGCGCTCACTCGCAGGAAAACTCCACCGGCGCACCTTCCCCATCGGTCGGGCTGTGCCCGAGGCCGATGAGGCCGCTGGCACGCAGCATCAGCTCCTCGCGCCGCAGCACCACCTCCTCTGCCTCTCCGGCGAACTGCACCCACGTGCCGTTGGAGCTTTGGTCGGCGAGCACGAACTTGTCGCGCCGCCGCTCGATGCGCGCGTGCTGGCGGGAGGCCTTGCGGTCGCCGACGACGACGTCGCAGGCGCCGTCGCGGCCGAAGGAGAGCTCACCGGGCCCCTCGAAGCGCCACTCGCGGCCCTCGTGCTTGAGCACGAGGCGCGCGACGCGACCGGGGTCGGTGCGCGTGCTGAGCGCCGTGAGGTCGTCGGAGTCCTGCCACAGGAACTCGAAGATCGTCACCGCTTTCTGTTTGCCCTTGACCGGCACGCGGTCGAGCTTGCGCGCGCGCTCGGCGAGCGCGGGGGAGAGCTTCCCGATCGTGTCCGCGGTGGTGATGATCTGCCCGACCTTCGCGAGGCCCGCGACGCGCGCGGCGAGGTTCACTGTGTCGCCGTACAGGTCGCCCGCGTTCTCGAGCACCGGCCCGAAGTGGCAGCCGATGTGGATGCCGAGGCCCGGCTCGCCGGGTTCCTGCTGCTCGTCGGTCTTCTCCTGCATCAGGCGCGAGGCGCGCAGGGCGGCGTCTGCGGTCTCGAACATGCACATCGCGCCGTCGCCGGTGGTCTTGATGACCTTGCCGCCGCAGTCCTCGCACACCCGGGCGAGCATCGCGAGCGAGCGGCCCACGCGCGCCAGCGCCCGCTCGTCGCCGATCGTCTCGTAGAGCCGGGTGCTGCCGCTGATGTCCACGAACAGGACCGCGCGGGTGGCGTGGGTGGGGGTCATGGTGAGGGGACCGCGAGCGGTGGCCCAGTATAGAGCAAACCCCGGGGCGGCACCCCCGGCCGGGTACGCCGTTAGGACGAATGCTTCGGCTGATTGACAGGCTTTTACGGCGGCGCCTAGTATTGTATTGGCCGAAGGCCCTGATTTTGCAGGAGGCTCGATCTTTTGGCGCCGTCGCCGGTTGGGGAGGGAAACCGTTTACGAGTCGTGCTCCCGAAGCGCTGGGCGTTCGCGCTGCTTCTCGCCTGTCCACTGGCCGCTGCGGCAGCGGACCCGGTCGCGACCGTGACACTGCTCGAGGGCCCGGCTGCGCTCGTGCGCGGCGTGACGCGCTACGCGCTGGCGGAGGGAGTGAGATTGCAGCCCGGCGACATCATCGAGGTCAGCGACAAGGGGCTTGCGCAGATCGAGTTCGCTAACGGCGTCGCGCTGGCCTTGAGCGCGAGGACGCGCATGCTCGCCGTCTCCACCTCGCGCGGCAAGTCGGCGGCCGGCGACTACTACGTGATGCAGGGCGCGCTGAAGCTCTCGGGCGTGAAGCAGGGCGCGAGCTTCCGCTTCGTGACCCCGGTCTTCACGCTGCAGCCCGCCGAAGGCGCTGCCGTGCTGGTCGTGGGCAGCGGCGAAGGCTCGGTGTTCGTCGAGGGCGGCGAGGCGCGCCTCATCGAGCCGCCGGCGAAAGGCGTGGCGCCCGCGCCCCTGCGCCTCAAGAGCGGCGAGTTCTTCACGCGCAAGGCCGACCGGAAGGGCGCGGTGGCGCCGCGCCCGTCCCAGGCCTTCATCGGTGCGCTCCCGAAGGTCTTTCTCGATCCGCTGCCTTCGCGCGTGGCGCGCTTCAAGGAACGCGAAGTCCAGCCGCGGCGTGTTGAGGACGTGAGCTACGCAGAGGTCGAGGCGTGGCTGAAGGCGCCGCCCGACATCCGCCGCCCGCTGCTGGCGCGGTTCCAGCCGCGCGTGTCCGATCCGGCGTTCCGCTCGGGCCTGGTCGCGAACCTCAGATTCCACCCGGAATGGGACCCGATCCTGTTCCCCGACAAGTACAAGCCCAAGGAGCCGGAGGCGGACGCGGCGGGCGCCGCGCGCAGCGACCCCGCACCGGCCAAGCCCGCCGGCAAGCAGTAACGGCAACTCTTCGCAAGGAGCGTCGTCATGAAGCTGATCGTCAAATTCAACCTGGTGTTCATCGTGGTGTTCCTGCTCGGGCTCGCCGCGGCGGCCTATGTCTCGAACCAGCTCCTGCAGAAGAACGCGCGCGACGAGATCGTGCAGATCGCGCGCCTGGTGATGGAGTCGCTGCTCGCCACGCGCGGCTACACCTCGACCCAGGTGGGGCCGCTCCTCCAGACGCAGATGAAGTACAACTTCCTGCCGCAGTCGGTGCCGTCGTACTCGGCGATCGAGGTGTTCAACACCCTGCGCAAGAAATTCCCCGAGTACGCCTACAAGGAGGCGACGCTCAACCCCACCAACCCGCGCGACCGCGCCGCCGACTGGGAGGCCGACATCGTCAACCTGTTCCGCAACGCGCCGGAGAAGCTGGAGGCGGTCGGCGAGCGCGACACGCCGAACGGCAAGTCGTTCTACATCGCGCGCCCGCTCCAGATCAAGCAGGAGGCCTGCCTGTACTGCCACTCGACCGTCGACGCGGCGCCCAGGACGTTGGTCGACAAGTACGGCCCGGCCAACGGCTTCGGCTGGAAGCTGAACGAGATCGTCGGCGCGCAGATCGTGTCGGTGCCGACCGAGGTGCCGATCGCGCGCGCCAACGCGGCGTTCAGGACCTTCATGGTGTCACTCACCGCGGTGTTCGTGTTCATCTTCGTCGCGCTGAACCTGATGCTCTGGTACATGGTGATCCGGCCGGTGACGCAGCTCTCGCGGCTCGCCGACCAGGTGAGCCAGGGCGAAAACATGGACGCACCCGACTTCGTGGTGAGGAGCGGCGACGAGATCGGCGTGCTCACGCAGTC
>JAHFRO010000243.1 GCA_023266245.1 Betaproteobacteria bacterium
TGTTGAGCCGCGCCCCCAGGATCTCGTTCACGCGCTGCAGGTGGTGCAGATAGGCGCGCGTGAAGTTGCGGCAGGTGTAGCAGCCGCATTCCTCGTCGAGCGGTTTGATCTCGTCGCGGTAGCGCGCGTTACGCAGCTTGATCACCCCGCGCCGCGTGTAGACCCAGCCGTTGCGGGCGTTGCGCGTGGGCAGCACGCAGTCGAAGAGGTCTATGCCGGCGGCGACCGCGGTGACGATGTCCTGGGGCGTGCCCACGCCCATCAGGTAGCGCGGCCGGCCGGCGGGCAGGCGCGGTGCGGTGTGCTTCAGGATGCGCAGCATGTCGCGTTTGGACTCCCCCACCGACAAGCCGCCGATGGCGTAGCCGTCGAAGCCGATCCGCTCGAGCTCGGCCAGCGACTCGTCGCGCAGCGCCTCGTACATGCCGCCCTGCACGATGCCAAAGAGCGCGTTGCCGTTGTCCTCGTGCGCGCGCTTCGAGCGGGCTGCCCACCGTAAGGAAAGCCGCATCGAGTCGCGCGCCTGCTCGAATTCGGCGGGGTGCGGCGTGCACTCGTCGAACACCATCACGATGTCGGCTGCCAGCACGCGCTGGATGCGCATTGACTCTTCCGGCGTGAGAAAGCACGGATCGCCGTTGACCGGCGACTGGAACCTGACGCCTTCCTCCGTGATCTTCCGGAGCGGGCCGAGGCTGTACACCTGGTAGCCGCCGGAGTCGGTAAGGATCGGGCCATTCCAGCCCATGAAGCGGTGCAGTCCGCCGTGCGCCGCGATCACTTCCAGCCCCGGCCGCAGCCAGAGATGGAAGGTGTTGCCGAGCACGATCTGCGCGCCGATCTCCTTCAGTTCCTGCGGGCTCATCGCCTTCACCGCCCCGTAGGTGCCGACCGGCACGAACGCGGGCGTGTCCACCGTGCCGTGCGGGAGGTTGATCCGTCCGCGCCGCGCGGCGCCGTCAGTCGCCAGCAATTCGAACTGCATGGTCAGTTGAAAACATTGATTAGCCGCAGATAAACGCAGATAAACGCCGATCAAAATCAAGAACCAGAAGCCATAGAGCGCATACAATTCAAATCAAAGTCGCCTTTCATCGCTCGTTTCCGTGTTCTCCGTGGCTAAGGCATTCAGGGGTTGATCATATCTCCGTTCATCGGCGTTCATCGGCGGTTTCAATGGATTTTGTTGGCGCCTTGGCGTCTTGGCGGTTAAATTCGCGTTCGTTCTTCTTGGCGTCCTTGGCGTCTTGGCGGCTAATTGTCCGCTCTTTCGATCAGCATCGCGTCGCCGTAGCTGAAGAAGCGATAACGGCTTTCGACCGCATGACGATACGCGCGGCGGATATTATCCATGCCGCCGAACGCAGAAACCAGCATGAGCAGCGTGGACCTCGGCAAGTGGAAGTTGGTGAGCAGCCGCTCGACGATGCGGAAACGATAACCCGGCAGAATGAAGAGCCGCGTCTCGCCGTATCCGGGCTTGAGGTCCCCGCCGGCCGCCGCGCTCTCCAGCGCGCGCAGCGTGGTGGTTCCCACCGCGAGCACACGCCCACCCTTTCCCCATGCGCCGTTGATCGCGTCCACGGTCGCCTGCGGCACCTGGTACCACTCGCTGTGCATCCGGTGCTGCGCGAGATCCTGCACGCGCACCGGCTGGAAGGTGCCGGCGCCGACGTGCAGCGTGAGATAAGCGATCACCACGCCCCGGTTCGCCAGCCCGGCGAGCATCGCCTCGTCGAAATGCAGACCCGCCGTCGGGGCGGCGACCGCCCCCGGCTCGCGCGCATAAACCGTCTGGTAGCGCTCGGCATCGCTTTCCTCCGCTGCGCGGGCGATATACAGCGGCAGCGGCACGCTGCCGTGGCGCTCGAGCAAAGCGAACACATCGCTGCATCCCTCGAGGCGCAACCGATAGAACTCGCCGCTGCGCTCAAGCACGGTCGCCTCGATTGCATCAGCGAGGACGAGGGCGCTGCCTTGGCGCGGCGGGTGGTTCACTCCCACCTGCGCGCGGATCTCATCATGCCCGAGCACGCGTTCAACCATCACTTCGACCCGCCCGCCGCTCTTCTTGCGGCCGACGAGCCGCGCCTTGATCACGCGCGTGTCGTTGAACACCATGACATCGCCGGGTGCCACCAGCTCGGCGATTTCGCGGAAGCGGCGGTCGCTGAAAGCGCCGGTCCCGCCATCCAGGTGCAGCAGCCGGCTCGCGGTGCGCTCGCCGGCCGGAACCTGCGCGATCAGCTCCTGCGGCAGCTCGTAATCAAAATCGGAACGCTTCAAGATTCAGCCACAGAGCACACAGAGGACACAGAGAATAAAGCAAAAGCGTTGTATCAGGCCAAAAGACCTGTCCTTCCACTGTGCTCTCGGTGACCTCTGTGGCCACGTTGTGGGGGGTTGGGGATTGGGTGATAATCCGCGCTCGCGCCGGGATGGCGGAATTGGTAGACGCACCGGACTCAAAATCCGGCGGTAGCAATACCGTGTGGGTTCGACTCCCTCTCCCGGCACCAGAAAGAAGGTTCCAGGTTCCGAGTTCAGAGTTCCGGAACTTTGAACCTTGAACCCCGAACCCGGAACCCGAAACGGTGAATCTGCCGCTAATGCGACAGATTCACCTCAACGTTGTCGATAAGCCGCGTCCTGCCCAGGCGGGCAGCTGCGAGGACGACCAGATTGCGATCGCCCTGCCGGGGCGGTTGCAGGTCAACCTGGCGGCGCACCGCGACGTAATCAGGCTTCCAGCCGTGGTCGGCGAGCTCGGACATGCTGTGCAGCTCGATGCGCTGGAAGTCGCGCGCGCCGTTCATGATCTCACCATGGGCCTTCTTCAGCACCTGGTAGAGCAGCGGCGCTTCGCGCCGCTCTTCCAGCGAGAGGTAGGCATTGCGCGTAGAGAGCGCGAGCCCGTCCGGCGCGCGCACCGTCTCGGCGGGAATGATCTCGATCGGCAGCGCGAACTGCCGCACCATGTCGCGCAGCACGATGTACTGCTGGTAGTCCTTCTTGCCGAAAATTGCCGAGTGCGGCATCACCAGGCTGAAGAGCTTCAACACGACGGTGGCAACGCCGCGGAAGTGCCCCGGCCGCGCCGCGCCCTCGAGAATATGCTGGAGATCCGAAGGCTCGACCAGGTACGTCTGCGGCTCGGGGTAGATTTCCTTTTCATCCGGCGCGAACACGACGTTGACACTCGCTTCACTCAGCCGCTTGCAGTCAGCCTCGAACGTGCGCGGATAGCGGTCGAAATCCTCACGCGGCCCGAACTGCAGGCGGTTCACGAAAATGCTCACCACCGTGCACGCCGCGCGCGGCTTGGCGATGTTGATGAGCTGGATGTGCCCATCGTGCAGGTTGCCCATCGTGGGCACGAACACGTTGTTGGGCTCGCGTTGCAGGCGCTCGCGCAGATCGGCGACGGAGTGGATGATGTCCATGCGGAAAGCAGGATTCGGGACTCAGGAATCAGGATTCAGTAAGAGCGGAAACAACGAGCCTCGAGCACGCCAGCGATTTTTCCCCGAATCCTAAATCCCGAATCCTGAATCCTAGAAACTATGCTCCGGTCCGGGGAAAGTCTTCGCTTTGACTTCCTTGACGTAGAGCTCGACCGCGCCCTGGATGGAGCCCGCTGCGCGCATATAGTTCTTGACGAACCTCGCCTTCTTGCCGGGATAGATGTCGAGCATGTCGTGCAGCACCAGCACCTGCCCCGAGCAGTCCAGGCCCGCTCCGATGCCGATGGTCGGCACCG
>JAHFRO010000244.1 GCA_023266245.1 Betaproteobacteria bacterium
GCTGCTGCTGGGCCGGTGCCTTCGGGGCGGCCTGCTGCTGTTGGGTGATGGTGCTGCGCTGGCTGCCGATGTTCCGGCCGCCGCCGAAGCGCCGCGCGTCGGCATCCTCCGCGACCAGCGACAGCCCGATGAGAGCGATCATGACAGATAAGAGCTTTTTCATGGTTCCTCCTACGGCATCTGGTTATGTGGCTATTATAGCGCCGCTGTTCCGGCCCCGATGCGGGCGCGCGAACCGGCCGGGGAACACGAAAGTTTTCAGGTTGTTACCGGAAACGGCGGCAGGCGGGTCGCCGCGGCGGTCAGCGCACCGAATAGCTCACCAGCTCGTATACCAGCCAGTCATCCCGCACAAACCGAGGTCCACCGTTATCCCCTTTGCTGGCGTACACGTACCCGGGATAGCGCCTGCCACCATACAGGTAGCTCAGATACTGGGACGAGTCTTCGCGTCTGACGATTTGTCTCACCGCCGGCGCGTACCATTCGTACTCGAGTATCTCGCTCCGGCCTCGTACTGTCAGTTCCCAGTAGTCGATATAAACGGCCCGCTTGATTTTGAGCGCGTTGAACTCGCCGGCCGGCACCTTCACCCTTTCCCAGCCGAGTACGGTGCCGTCGATCGATACCGGGAAGCGCCTTCCGTCCACAGGATCGGTTGCGATCAATCGCGCATGCCAGGTCTTGCCCGGCGCGAGCGGAAAAGCAAACGCCTGGTAGGCGGGGCTGTAATCGAAGGACTGCAGGTTGGTAGCCGGACGCCTCAGCCAGTTCCACTCGCGGTTGTAAATGTAGGTTTCATCCAGGCGGCCTCCACCCGAGACGGCGACGCCGATGCGGTCGGTGTTCGCATCCGTGACGCGATAGCTCTGGTCTCCGCGCTCGATTCCAGTGTAGCCATCGCGCACGCGGTAGGTCCAGCTATCCCCGACCCTGATCTCGGGCGCCGCCACCGTCGCGGGCATTCCCGCAGGCGGTGTTTGAGGCAAAGGAGCGGCGCAGCCGGTGAGCAGCAGCGCGAGCGCGAGCAACCGGGCGACGGCGCCCTTCGTGTCTGACGTTGACGGTGAGTTCACCATGCGGTAATGCGGAAGTCGGCCATCACGGTTTGCTCCCGGCGGCGCCGAGCCGGTGGTTCACAAGTTCGACCACGTTCCAGTCGCCCTTGATCCAGTTGCAATCGCTGAAGAAGTCGTCGCAGCCGCGCGACTTGTCCAGATGACCGGAGGAGCTGACGTGCTTGACGATCTGTCCCAGGCGCGGCGCATACCAATCAAACTCGGCAATCTGCTCCTCGCCCAGGAAATGATCGTAGTTGCCGGCATAGACCAGGCGGCGCACTTTGAGCGCATCGAATTCTCCGGCCGGCACCTTTACCCGTTCCCAGCCCAGCACCGTTCCGTCGATGCGCACGCGGTTGACGCGCCCGGTGGCGGGATCGGTAGCCTTGACATAGGCCTGCCAGGTCTTGCCGGACTCTAGGGGGAACGGCAGGGCCGGGTAGGCGGGGTCGTAGCGGAAATTCTGCAGATTCGTCATGGGGCGTTCGCGCCAGTTCCAGTCCCGCGTGTAGCGCTCAACAGAGGCGCGTCCGCCGTGCTGCAGGGTGACGGTGATGTTGTCGCTGCCGATGGCATCGATACGGTACTCCAGCTCGCCTTTCGCGATCCCGGTGTACCCGTCCCGCGCCGCGTAGCGCCACGTGTCGCCCACGCGCAACTGCGGCGCACTCACCGTGGCCGGCTGTCCGGCCGGGGGTGTCTGGGGCAGGGGGCTCGCGCAGGCGGCGAGCAAAAGCGTAGATAGTAAGAGGCCTCGCTTCATCTGCTCCTCCTTGTCGTGAAACGGTTCCCTGTGTTTGCGTAAACGCCTGGCGAGATGCCCGTATTCCAGCCGACTTCGGGGTGTCCCCGGGGGATCAGAGCTTGTACCCCCGGTGCAGGGCGACGACGCCGGCGGCGAGATTGAAGTATTCGACCCGCTCGAAACCGGCGTGTTCCATCATCTGCCTGAGGCTCTCCTGATCGGGGTGCATGCGGATCGATTCGGCGAGATAGCGGTAGGCTTCGGCGTCGTTCGCCACTAGCTTGCCCAGCCGCGGCAGCAACCCGAATGAGTAGGCATCGTAGAGAGGCTGGAGCGGTTGCCATACCTTGGAGAATTCCAGCACCAGGAGCCTCCCTCCCGGCCGGAGCACGCGCCGCATCTCGGCGAGCGCGGCTTCCTTGTGCGTCATGTTGCGCAGCCCGAAGGCGACGCTCACGCAGTCGAAGCGATCGGAGGCAAAGGGCAGTTTCTCCGCGTTGCATTGCACCACCGGCAGCATCATGCCGGCGTCGAGCGAGCGGTCGCGGCCAAGCTTGAGCATCGCGGCATTGATGTCGGTGAGCACGACCTCGCCCTGTGCGCCGACGCGCTGTGCGAACAGGCGGGCGAGATCGGCGGTGCCGCCCGCGACATCGAGTACGCGCGCGCCGGGCGTAACGAAGCTCTGCGCGACGGTGAAGCGCTTCCACAGCCGGTGCAGCCCGACCGACATGAGGTCGTTCATGAGGTCGTAGCGTGAGACGACCGAATCGAACACACCGGCGACGCGCCGCGACTTCTCGTCCTCGGGAATCTTCTTGTAGCCGAAGTCGGTGGTCTTGGTCATTTAGCGGTGAAAAGTGAAACGTGAAAAGTGAAATGTAACAACCAAAAGCAAAAGCTGACACCAGCCAGGGATTTTTCTACGTTTCACGTTTCACATTTCACGTTTCACTTCTGTTGCGGTTCGCGGCTGGCGCCGGCTTCCTCCATGCGCTTGAGATAGTGCCGCCACATCTCTTCCTGGCCGGGGCCGTGGCCGCGCACTTCGGCAGAGGGCGAATACACGCGCAGGAACTCGCACGGCAGCCTGAAAGTCTTGCCGTCGGCGAAGGAGATTTCGAAGATGCGCGACTTCTGGTGCAGCTTGATATCGGTCGGCTGCGGTACGCCCTTGTTGAGTCCCGCCATGAATCCCTCCAGAGGGATTCATCATAACCGACACAACCCAAAACGAAAACTCTGTCTGAAAGGGGTTTTCGGCGAGATCCGCTAAAAGAGGAATGATGAACGATGAATGATGAACGAAAGCGCAGATCCGTTTTTCAGGTTACGCGCTTCGCGTTCACTAACC
The DNA here is from genome assembly GCA_023266245.1 of Betaproteobacteria bacterium. Taxonomy (GTDB): domain Bacteria; phylum Pseudomonadota; class Gammaproteobacteria; order Burkholderiales; family SG8-41; genus SG8-41. The sequence goes on from JAHFRO010000244.1 coordinate 3,161, forward strand.
ATCGTGGTCGTCACACGACCACAATGGTTCCGCGGTCGAAGTCGCTACCCTTTTCGAGCAGGTTGAGAAGCTTCGCGACCTGCTTGCGGTCGGAGTAGATCTCGACGAAGCGCCCGCTCTGGAACCAGCCGGCGGGCAGGACCAGGGTGGCGGGCGTGGCGGGCGCCGGCACCTCGGGCAGCAGCAGCGCCCGCTCATAGCGGCTGGTGCCGACCGGGTTGAAATTGGACGGTCGCACCGAGATCGCCTGCGGCGTCCCCGGGAACAGGCGCACGCCGCAGTAGAGCTCACCGCCTTCTTCTATCCTCAGCCATTGCACCATGGCGAGATGGAAGTGGCGGCCGCCGACACGGCGCACCGCCAGTATCTGGTTGTGGCTGATGCGTCCCGTGCCGTTCGGCTCGCGCAGCATGCACATGAAGCCGGAGGCACTGTGATTGAGTATCTGCCACTGTTCGAGCGCATGCTCGTCCTTGTCCTTGCCTTCCGCCGCGTGCTCGACCCGCGCGATGTAGCCGTAGGTGTCCAGATCCTGCTTCTCGCGCGAGGTCAGCTCGCCCGGCTGACGAAAGCCGCGGCCTCCGCTCACGTGCGCA
>JAHFRO010000245.1 GCA_023266245.1 Betaproteobacteria bacterium
GGATCTGCACGAAGCCGACGTAGAAGAACAGGCCCTCCATCAGGCACGCGAACACGATCAGGCTCTTCAGGAGCTTCTGGTCCGCTTCCGGCGTGCCGGTCCTGAACGAGGGATCGGTGAGCGTGTCGATGAACGGGATCAGGAACTCGTCCTTGTCGCGGATCGAGGGGATCTCGCGGTAGGCGTTGAAGATCTCGGCTTCGTCGAGCTGCAGGCTCTCCACGATGTACTGGTAGGCGTGGGTGTGGATCGCCTCCTCGAATGCCTGCCGCAGCAGGTACTGCCGGCACTCGGGCGCCGTGATGTGCCGGTAGGTGCCGAGCACGATGTTATTCGCGGCGAGCGAGTCGGCGGTGACGAAAAAGCCGAGGTTGCGCTTGACGATGCGGCGTTCGTCATCGGTGAGCCCGTTCGGGTCCTTCCACAGCGCGATGTCGCGGCTCATCTGGATTTCCTGCGGCATCCAGTGGTTGGCGCAGGCCGAGAGATACTTCTCCCACGCCCACTTGTACTTGAACGGCACCAGCTGGTTGACGTCGGTCCGGCCGTTGATGACGCGCTTGTCCTCGACGCGGATGCGGCGGGACTCCGGCGCATCCGCTTGCGGATCGGGCGCGCCGACGGCCGGTTGCAGCGCCGGCGCGGCCGCGCCCGCGCTCACTGCTTGTTGTTCTCCGAATTGCAACATCTCAGTCTCCTTTATCGCTATTGTGGGTGGACACTTTCCGGCGCGGCCGCCGCCTCTTTATCGATATCGTCGGTGAAGCAACTATTCGCGCCGGTGAAGCAAACCCTTAACTCATTCCTGAATCCTGAATCCTGAATCCTGCTCTACTGGCACGACTCGCACTCGGCGTCGTCGGCCTTGCAGAACGGCGGCGCTTCCTGCGGGAGCCTGCCGCCGTCAGCCGGCACGGCGTTCAACTGTCCGGTCGTGACCGTGGATTTCTCCGCGGAGGTCGCGCCGAGCGTGCGCAGGTAGTAAGTCGTCTTCAAGCCGCGGACCCACGCGAGCTTGTAGGTGTCGTCGAGCTTCTTGCCGGAGGCGCCGGCCATGTAGATGTTGAGCGACTGCGACTGGTCGATCCACTTCTGCCGGCGCGCGGCGCACTCCACCAGCCATTTCGGATCGATCTCGAACGAGGTGGCGTAGAGGTTGCGGACCTCCGGCGGAATGCGGTCGATCTTGGCGAGCGTGCCGTCGAAGTACTTGAGATCCGCGATCATCACCTCGTCCCACAGGTTGAGCTTCTTCAGATCCCGCACCAGGAACTCGTTGACCACCGTGAATTCGCCCGACAGGTTCGATTTCACGTACAGGTTCTGATAGGTGGGCTCGATCGATTGCGCGAGCCCGGTGATGTTGGCAATCGTCGCGGTGGGCGCGATCGCCAGGCAGTTCGAGTTGCGCATGCCGACCTGCTTGATGCGCTTCTTCAGCGCGCCCCAGTCGAGCGTCGCGGACATGTCGCACTCGACGTAGCCGCCGCGCTCCTGCGCCACCAGCTTGAGGGTATCGGGCGGGAGGACCCCCCGGTCCCACAGCGAGCCCTTGAAGGTCGAGTACGGCCCGCGCTCTTCCGCGAGATCGGTCGAGGCCCAGTACGCGCAATAGGCGATACTCTCCATCGAGCGGTCGGCGAACTCCACCGCCGCCTGCGAGGCATACGGGATGCGCAGCACGTGCAGGCAGTCCTGGAAGCCCATGATGCCCAGCCCCACCGGCCGGTGCTTGAAGTTGGCGTTGCGCGCCTTGTTGACCGAGTAGAAGTTCAGATCGATCACGTTATCCAGCATGCGCGTCGCGGTGCTGACGGTGCGCCGCAACTTCTCCATGTCCATGCGCCCGGTGGAAGCGTCGAGGTGCGCCGGCATGTTGATCGAGCCCAGATTGCACACGGCGATCTCGTCGGGGCCGGTGTTGAGCGTGATCTCGGTGCAGAGGTTGGAGCTGTGCACCACGCCCACGTGCTGCTGCGGCGAGCGGAGATTGCACGGGTCCTTGAAGGTGAGCCACGGGTGCCCGGTCTCGAACAGCATGGCGAGCATCTTGCGCCACAGCTGCACTGCCGGGATTTTCTTGCAGGGCCTGATCTCGCCGCGCGCGGCTTTCTGCTCGTATCCGATGTAGGCCTTCTCGAAGGCCTTGCCGTACTTGTCGTGCAGATCGGGCACGTCGGACGGCGAGAACAGCGTCCACTCGCCGTTCTCCATCACGCGCTTCATGAAGAGATCCGGCACCCAGTTGGCGGTATTCATGTCGTGGGTGCGGCGGCGGTCGTCGCCGGTGTTCTTCCTGAGTTCCAGAAACTCCTCGATGTCGAGGTGCCAGGTTTCCAGGTAGGAGCACACCGCGCCCTTGCGCTTTCCCCCTTGGTTGACCGCGACCGCGGTGTCGTTCACCACCTTCAGGAACGGCACCACGCCCTGGCTTTTGCCGTTGGTGCCCTTGATGTGGGAGCCGAGCGCGCGCACCGGTGTCCAGTCGTTACCGAGCCCCCCGGCGAACTTCTGCAACAGCGCGTTCTCCTTGATCGCCTCGTAGATGCCGTCGAGGTCGTCGGAAACGGTGGTGAGATAGCAGCTCGCGAGCTGCGAGCGCCGGGTGCCGGAGTTGAACAGCGTCGGCGTCGAGCTCATGAAGTCGAAGCTGGAGAGCACGTTGTAGAACTCGATCGCGCGCGCTTCGCGCTGGTCATGGGGTTCATTCAACGCCAGGCCCATCGCCACGCGCATGAAGAAGATCTGCGGCAGCTCGATGCGCCGGCCATGCACGTGCAGGAAGTAGCGGTCGTAGAGGATCTGGAGCCCCAGGTAGGTGAACTTGAGGTCGCGGTTGGCATCGAGCGCCGCGCCGAGACACTTCAGATCGAAGTGCGCGAGCCGTTCATCGAGCAGCTCGGCCTCGATCCCCTGCTTCACGAATTCGGGCAGGTACTCGGCGTAGCGCGCGCGCATCTCGGCCTGGATCACTTCCTCGCCCAGGGTTTCCAGGCGCAGCGAGTGCAGCAGCAACCGCGCGGTCACGTAGCTGTAGCCGGGGTCCTGCTCGAGCAGCCCGCGCGCGGCGAGTATGAGCGACTTGCGCACTTCCTCCATCGGCACGCCGTCGTAGAGATCGCGCTGCATCGCCTGCAGGATGGGCTCCGGGCTCACCTCGCGCCCCAGCCCTTCGCACGCTTCACGCACCAGCGCCGTGATGCGGGCGAGATCGAGCGGCTTCGCCAGCCCGCCGTCCTTGACGCTGATGATCGCGGGCTGCGCGCGCTGGTCCTGCGCCTGGCGCTCTTTGGCGCGCTCCTTCGCCCGCTCATCGCGGTAGAGCACGTAGGCACGCGCCACGTTGTGCTCGCCGGTGCGCATCAGGGCGAGCTCCACCTGGTCCTGGATGTCCTCGATGTGGAAGGTGCCGCCCGAGGGCTGGCGCCGCATCAGCGCGATCACCACGGCGTCGGTCAGCTTGGCCACCTGCTCGCGCACGCGCGCGGAAGCCGCGCCGGTGCCGCCGTTCACCGCGATGAACGCCTTGGTCATCGCGATCGAGATCTTGGAGGGCTCGAATCCCATCACCGCGCCGTTGCGGCGGATCACCTTGTATTGGGCGTAGCGCGCCTCGCGTGCGGCGGGTGTTTCAGTCAGGGTTAAGCTTGCGGTCGAGGGGGCGGAAACCGTCTCCGTGACGAGCTGCATGTTGTGACTCCTTGAGTTTTAAGTTTTTTTTGACCCAAGGGGAG
>JAHFRO010000246.1 GCA_023266245.1 Betaproteobacteria bacterium
CGCGTTCTGCAGCGCCTGGCCGAGGTTGGTGGTCAGGAACGGATCAACGCAGCTCTTGTTGATCACCAGCTCGGTCTTCAGCGGCTTGACCGCCGGATGAATCGCTGCGCCTTTCGTGCCGATGATGAGTTGCCGCGCTTTGCGCAGACCATCCCACAGCGGATTGTCCTTGGGAATATCGCGAAAGTCCGACCGTACGGATGCCGTGATGTGAATGACGGGCATCTTTTTGCGGCGCCCGCGCCGGACGATGCCCGCCATGTGCTCGAGTACCCGATGCTCCTTGAGCCCCGGCGTGATCTTTACCAGGTCATTCTGAACGTCGAGCAACAGGACGGCCGTTCGCCTGGTGTCGATTTTGAGCTTCATTACCCGCTCTCTGGTGAGCTTATTTTGCTTTGAGGCCGGCGGTCTTGATGACGTTGCCCCACTTGAGCCACTCCTCGCGCATGTGGCTCGCAAACTGCTCCGGCGTGGAGCCGATTCCCTCGACACCGAAGGTGGCCAGCCGTTCCTTCATTGCCGCAGTGTTCAAGGCCCGGACCAGCTCAGCGTGCAGCTTGACAATGATGGTCCGCGGCGTGCCTCTCGGCGCCAACACCCCGTACCACCCGGACGTGTTGAACTGCAATCCGCTTTCGCTGATGGTGGGCAGATCCGGCAACAGCGAGGTGCGCTTCTCCCCGCCCACCGCCAAAGCGCGCAGCTTGCCCGATTTCACGTGGGGCAGAGTGGGAGGCAGGCCATTGAACATCATGTCCACCTCGCCCGCCATCAGCGCGGTCATCCCCGGTGCGGCGCCCTTGAACGGCACATGCACGATCCGCGCTCCGGCCGTGATGTTAAAGAGCTCGCCCGCCATGTGTATGCCGGTGCCGTTTCCGCCTGACGCGTAGTTGAGTTTCCCGGGCTGCGATTTGGCGAGCGCAATGAGCTCTTTGACCGACTTCACGGGCAGCGACGGGTGCACCAGCAGGATGTAAGGTGCGGACGCGGTCAGCGACACCGGAGCGAAGTCCTTCAACGTCTCGTAGTTCGTGGAATCAATCAGCTGGGGTACGATCACCAACGGTCCGGAGAAGCCGAACAGCAGTGTGTAGCCATCCGGCGTCGCCTTGGCAACCAGCTCGGCGCCGATCAAGCCTGCCGCACCGGCGCGATTATCGATCACGATCTGCTGACCCAGAGTCTCGGAGAATCCCTGCGCCACGGTCCGGGCAATCACGTCCACCGGCCCTCCCGCCGAGGATGGCGCAATCAGCCTGATCGGTCTGTTCGGGTAGGATTGTTGTGCGATGGACGAGGATTGGGCTGCCGAGAACTGGCTCAGGGAGGCACACAGTCCGAAAAACAACAGAATGGGGACGGGCTTCATCCTTCCTCCATGGTTAGAGGCTCTTATTATCGAAGCGCATCATCATATCACCGGGGCAGGCAAACCCCAGTCCCGCGACGAGTGATTGGGTGATGAGTAAAGAGTGATGGGTGTATTCCCCATTTCCGTTTACCATTCACCCATTACCCATCACCCATTACCTGAATCACCGTTCACTTAATCACTCAAAAAATAAGGCTGTCTGATGGATTGGTGGTGGGCTTATCTGGCGCTCGGCGCCTTTGTCGGCTTCTTTTCCGGCCTGCTCGGCATCGGCGGCGGATCGGCGATGGTGCCGGTGCTCGCGTTCATCTTCGCCGCCGAGCGGTTCGCGCCGGCCTACGTGGTTCATCTCGCGCTCGGCACCGGCATGGCGACGATCCTCTTCACTTCGGCGTCCAGCGTTCGCAGCCACCATCAGCACAAAGCGGTGAACTGGCGCATCGTGCGCGCCTTGGCGCCCGGGGTGGTGGTAGGTACCTTCGGCGGCGCGCTGCTCGCCAGTCATCTCGACGTGCGCGTGTTGAGTGTCGTGTTTACCGCTTTTGTCTATTACCTGGCGACACAGCTCTTGCTTGATGCCAAACCCAAGGCCAGCCGCAGCCTGCCGGGCACCGAGGGTATGTGGCTTGCGGGCGGCATCATCGGTGCGCTGTCGAGCCTCGCCGCGATCGCCGGCGCGTCGTTGACCGTGCCGTTCCTGGTCAAGCGCAACGTGCGCGTGCACGAGGCGATAGGAACTGCGGCGGCGGTCGGCTGGCCGCTGGCGTTCGCCGGTACCGTCGGCTACGTGGCATCAGGGATCGCGCGAGCGGGGTTGCCCGAGCACAGCGTCGGTTTCGTCTACTTGCCGGCGCTCGCCTGGATCGTGATCGCGAGCATGCTGCTGGCGCCGCTCGGCGCGAGGATCGCCCACCGCACCCCGGGCAGGACGCTGAAACGCATCTTTGCCGTCCTGCTCTACATCCTCGCCACGAAGATGCTCGTCAGCTTTTTCTAGAGCCCGCCTAACAGCATTCAGCCGCCGATGAACGCAGATAAGATCAAAAGACTAATTGACTGCCGCCATAACATCGTGAACTAATCTTAATGCCTCATGTCCGCCAAGACATCGTGAACTTCCAAGCTCGCCAGCGCCCGTTTTGCCCTGGAAGCAGGGGGTCGATAGCGCCCCGGCGAGCCCAGTCCAGTTCGCGATGTCTTGGCGGTTTTTAGTTCACGATGTCTTGGCGGAAACCCACTAATCCTTTGAATTTCCGATTTTCTATCGGCGCTCATCGGCGGTTCATTCGTTTGTAAGATTTTCGAGCGGGCTTCTAGATCACGCCGTCGGCGCGCAGGCGGGCGATGTCGGCATCGCCCATCTTGAGCAGTCCCCGCAGTATCTCCTCGGTGTGCTGGCCGAGCATAGGCGGCGGCGCCTTGTGCTCAAGCGGCGTCGCCGAAAAACGCATCGGGCTCGCCACCAGCGGCAGCTTCCCGGCCAGTGGATGGTCGAGCTCGATCTTCATCCCGCGCGCAACGACCTGCGGCTCCTCGAAGACCTGCTCGAGGTTGTTGATGGGGCCGTTCGGCACGCCCGCGGCCTCCAGCATCCCGACCCATTCGCGCGTGGTGCGTTTCAGAAAGATCCCGGCGAGCAGCGGCACCAGCTGTGCGCGGTTTTCGACGCGCTTCGCGTTGGTGGCGAAGCGCGCGTCCTGCGCGAGGTGCCGGCAGTCCGCCGCTTCGCAGAATTTCCCGAACTGGTTGTCGTTGCCGCAGGCGAGGATGATGTCGCCGTCCCGGGTCTTGAACGGCTGGTACGGCACGATGTTGGGGTGGGCGTTGCCGATCCGCCTCGGGACTTCGCCGGTGGCGAGATAGTTCATCCCCTGGTTGGCGAGGACGGCGACCTGGGTGTCGAGCAACGCGAGGTCGAGGTGCTGGCTGGCACCGGTTCGTTCGCGGTGCGCAAGCGCCGCGCAGACCGCGATGGTGGCGTACATGCCGGTCATGATGTCCGCGATCGGGATGCCCACGCGCTGCGGCCCGCCGCCGGGCAGATCGTCGCGCTCGCCGGTGATGCTCATCAGCCCGCCCATGCCCTGGATCATGAAGTCGTAGCCGGGGCGGTCGCGATACGGCCCGGTCTGGCCGAAGCCGGTCACCGAGCAGTAGATGAGGCGCGGATTGATCTTCTTCAGGTCTTCGCAGCCGAGACCGTAGCGAGCGAGATCGCCGAACTTGTAGTTCTCCAGGAGCACGTCGCACTGCGCGGCGAGCTCGCGCACGATTTTCTGTCCTTCGGGCTTGGACAGGTTGACGGTGACGGACTTCTTGCCGCGGTTGGCGGAGAG
>JAHFRO010000075.1:0-1282 GCA_023266245.1 Betaproteobacteria bacterium
ATCTCCTGATTGAGCTTGGCAAGGACCGGTTTCGGGGTTTTCGCCGTGGCGAGCAGCCCGAACCAGGGGTCGAACCGGTAGCCGGGCACGCCGGCTTCGGCGATCGTCGGCAGATCCGGCATCGCCGCAGCGCGCCTGCCGGTGGAAGTCGCGAGGGCGATGAGCTTGCCGCTCTTCGCCAGCGGCAGCACATTGACGATCGGTGAGAAGTTGAACAGCACCGCCCCCTGCAGCGGGGCGGTCAGCGCTTCGGGAATGCCCTTGAACGGCACGTGGGCGACGTCGACCATCGCCAAGCTCTTCAGGAGTTCGCCCGCGAGGTGATTCGCGCTGCCGATGCCGGGCGAAGAGTAGTTGTAGGCGCCGGGTTTCGCGCGAACGAGCGCGAGCAGGTCCTTGACCGACTTCACGCCGCTGGAGGGCGACACCACCAGGATGCTCGGCACCGTGGCGAACAGGCTCACGCCGGCGAAGTCCTTGAGCGTGTCGTACGGCAGCTTGCGGTACAGCGCGGCGGAGACCGCATGGCCCGCCGAGACCGACAACAGTGTGTAGCCATCAGGGTTCGCTTGCGCCACCACGCTGGAGGCAAGAATTCCGCCCGCGCTCGGCCGGTTGTCCACGACCACCGGCTGTCCCCACGCCTCGGTCATCTTCTGCCCCACGGTACGCGCCATGATGTCGGTGGTGCTTCCGGGTGAGAAGCCGACCAGGATCCGGATCGGCCTGCTGGGATAGTTCTGCGCCGGGTCGCCGGCCCGGGGTTGCGCCCACGCCGGCGGTGTGCAACAGACGGCAAACATCGCAACCAGGCCGAGCTTGGTGAATCGGCTCTTCATCGGGTCGCTTCTCCTCAATCGAACTTGTTCGGTCTTGTCATTACGCCGGCGGGGCGCCGGCGCTTGCCTCACTCCGGCACGGCGCGCGCCACTGCTGCGCCCACTTTGTTGAAATCGTACTTGCCGCCCGCCTGCACCAGCAGGTAACGGCAAACCGCGTCTCCCCCGTTAGCCAGCCGGTGCACCTTGCCGGCCTCGATGCGGCACGACTGACCCGGCGCGAGGCGCAAGGTGGTGATCTCTTCTTGTCCCGCAGGCTCCCGCACCTGCGCCGCAACCACGCCTTCCAGACAGTAACACCAGTCGGTCACCGCGGTGTGATAGTGCCACGGCACCTCCTCGCCCGGGGCAACCGTGAATTCGCGGACCTGGAGGTTCCCGTCGGCCACGACCAGCGCCACTTTCTGTACCCGGTAGGGCTGGGTTCCCTTTCCCTGCGACAT
>JAHFRO010000075.1:1382-8881 GCA_023266245.1 Betaproteobacteria bacterium
CCATCACTCGTTTGCCCCCACTCACGCGCTCGATGCCGGCGAGGTCTTGGGACGAAAAGACTTGCGCGTAGCCCGCGCCCTCGAGCAGCTCGCGGCAGCGCGCCGCCTGGTCGTAGCCGTGCTCGAACAGGATCCAGCCGCCGGCAGCAAGGTGTTGGGGTGCTTGCGCGATGATGAGCCTGATGCACCCCAGACCGTCGGGGCCGGCAATGAGCGCCCGGCGCGGCTCGAACCGCAGGTCGCCTTCGTTCAGGTGCCGATCACCCGCGGCGACGTAAGGCGGATTGGCGACGATGACATCAAAGCGCTGACCGGCAAGCGCCGCGTACCAGTCGCTCTGCACCCACTCGATGTTCCGCGCTTCATTGATCCGCGCGTTCTCCCGCGCGAGAGCCAGCGCGTCGGCTGAAACTTCGGTCGCGGTCAGCCGTGCCCGCGGGCGGTGCCTGGCGATGGCGATGGCAATGCAACCGCTGCCAGCGCCAAGTTCGAGCACGCGGCACGGCGCGTCAGCCGGCACGCGTTGAAGAGCAAGGTCCACCAGCAACTCGGTCTCGGGCCGCGGGATCAACACCGCGGGCGTGACTTTGAAAGCGAGGCTGTAGAATTCGCGCTCGCCGATGAGGTAGGCGATCGGTTCGCCCGCCGCGCGGCGCGCGACCAAAGCTTTGAAGCGTTCCGTCTCTTCCGTGGAAAGTGCGTGCCCGGCGCACGCGATGAGATGCGCCTCGTTGCAGTTCAGGGCAGATCGCAGCAGTACGCGCGCTTCGCCCGCCCCCATCGTGCTGCTTGCTTCCCGCAGCGCGACGGCGATCGTGGAAGTCATGCGAGTCGGAGTGTGTCTGCCGCCGGGGCGCTTCAGGCCTGCTGGGTCTCTTCGGCGAGCTGGGCGAGCTGCTCGGTCTGATGCTCGGCTGTCAGCGCCGAGATCAGTTCGTTCAGCTCGCCGTCCATGATCTGGTTGATCTTGTAGAGCGTGAGATTGATGCGGTGATCGCTCACCCGCCCCTGCGGGAAGTTGTAGGTGCGGATGCGCTCGGAGCGGTCGCCGCTGCCGATGAGAGACTTGCGGGTGGCAGCCGTTTTCGCCTGCTGCTCGCGGATCTGTTTGTCCTTGATGCGCGCGGCAAGGACGCCGAGCGCCCGCGCCCGGTTCTTGTGCTGCGAGCGGTCGTCCTGGCACTCCACCACGATGCCGGTGGGCAGGTGCGTCACGCGTACCGCCGAGTCGGTCTTGTTCACGTGCTGGCCGCCGGCGCCCGAGGCGCGGAAGGTGTCGATCCGGAGCTCGGCCGGGTTGAGCACCACGTCGGCGATCTCGTCGGCCTCCGGCATCACCGCCACGGTGCAGGCGGAGGTGTGGATGCGGCCCTGGGTTTCGGTCACCGGCACGCGCTGCACGCGGTGCCCGCCGGACTCGAACTTGAGCTTCGAATAGGCGCCCTGTCCGATGATCTTGGCGATGATTTCCTTGTAGCCGCCGAGGTCAGAAGGGCTTTGCGAGATCACCTCGACCTGCCAGCCGTTGCGCTCGCCGAAACGCGAGTACATGCGGAACAGCTCGCCGGCAAACAGCGCTGATTCGTCACCGCCGGTCCCCGCGCGGACCTCGAGAAAGATGTTGCGCTCGTCATTGGGGTCCTTGGGCAGCAGCTGCTTCTGCAGTTCCGCCTCGATGCCGGCAATCCGGTCCCGGGTCTGCTTGATTTCGGTCTCGGCGAAGTCGCGCATCGAGGGGTCCCCCACCATCTCCTGCGCCGCCTTGATGTCCTCCTCGCCGCTCACGTACTGCTGATAGAGCTCGACCACCGGCGCGATCTCCGCGTGCTCGCGCGTGAGCTTGCGGTAGCTGTCGAGGTCTGCGGTGGCGTTCTCTTGACCGAGCAACCGGGTGATCTCCTCCAGCCGGCCGGTGAGGTGCGCGAGCTTGGCTGCGATGCTCGGCTTCATCGACGGGTGAAAAAAGCGGCGCGCGGCGCGCGGTGGCGGGCGTTCATTCCGGCCGCGCGATCTGGTAGAGCCGCGCAAGCCACTGGGCGAGCTGCTCGCGGTCCTCCTCGCGCGCGTGGGAGAGCGCGTGGGTCGGCGCGTGGAGCAGCTTCGCGGCGAGGCCACGCGACAGCTGCTCCATCACCACCTGCGGATCGTCGCCTTTCGCCAGGCGCCGCAGCGCGCGCTCCACCTCGTGGCGCCGCGCCCGCTCGGCGGTGTCGCGCAGCGCGCGTATCGTCGGCACCAACTCGCGATTGCCGAGCCAGTGCATGAAGTCGGTGACCTGGTTCTCGATGATCACCTCGGCCTGCGCCACCGCGTTCTGGCGGAGGTCCATGCCCTCGCGCGCGATCTTGCCGAGGTCGTCCACGGTGTAGAGGAACACGTCGTCGAGCCTGCCGACCTCGGCTTCGATGTCGCGCGGCACGGCGAGATCGAGCATCAGCATCGGCCGGTGCTTGCGCGCCTTCAACGCGCTCTCCACCAGCCCCTTGCCGATGATCGGCAGGGGGCTCGCCGTACAGGTCACCACGATGTCGTGCACCGCAAGCTGGGAGGGCAGGTCGTTCAACGTGATGGTGCGGCCGAGAAAACGGTCGGCGAGCTGCTGGGCGCGCCGGGGCGTGCGGTTGGCGAAGGCCATGCGCCGTGGATGGTGCGCGGCGAAATGGGTGGCGGCGAGCTCGATCATCTCGCCCGTGCCGATGAACAGCACGCTCTGCTCGGCGATGCCGGGGTAGATGCGCTGCGCGAGCCCGACCGCGGCGGACGCCATCGAGACGGTGGCGGCGCCGATTTCGGTCTCGGAACGCACCGTCTTCGCCACCGCAAAGGTGCGCTGGAACAATTTGTTCAACAGCAGCCCCAGCGTTCCCGCCGCCTGCGCCGTGCGCACCGCCTCCTTGAACTGCCCCAGGATCTGCGGCTCCCCCAGCACCATGGAATCCAGCCCGCTCGCCACGCGGAAAGCATGCTTGACGGCCCGCTCCTGAGGCAGCTGGTACAGATACGGCTCGATCTGCTGGGTCTTGAGGCGATGGTAGCCGGCCATCCAGTCCACCGCCGCGCCCGGCTCCTCGGTGCTGCAATACACCTCGGTGCGGTTGCAGGTTGAGATGATGGCGGCTTCCTTGACCGGCCGGCGGTCAACCAGCTCGCGCAACGCCTCGATCAGATTCTCGGCGTGGAACACCACCTGCTCGCGCACCGAAAGCGGAGCAGTGTGGTGGTTGATGCCGAAAGCAAAGAGCTGCATCGTCGTGGCGCGCGCTGATTAAGGGGTCTAAATATTAATATGGGGGAGGCCCCCGCGACAACGCGCAAAGCGCATTCCCAAGCCTGACCTGGCCCGCGGACGAGGCCTTTACGCCGCGCGCTCGGTGATGAGCGCCTCGCCGCGCGCCCACTTCTTCAGGTTGGCAAGAAAGATCTCGGCGGAACGGCGGTCATTGCCGTCGGAGGCCTGGGCGTTGTGCGGCGTGACGATGACGTCGGGCAGGTCCCACAAAGGGGATTCCGCCGGCAGTGGCTCCTTCTCGAACACGTCGAGATGGGCGCCGGCGATGTGCCCGCTCTTGAGCGCCTCGATCAGCGCCGGTTCGTCCACCACGCCGCCGCGCGCTACGTTGACGATGCAGGCGCCGCGCGGCATGCGGGCAAGCGTTTCGGCGTTCACCAGATGATGGGTTTCGGGCGTGTGCGTGCAGGCCAGAACCAGCCACTGCGCGCGCGGCCATAACCGGGCCAGGGCGGCCGGCGGATGCATCTCATCGACCGGATCCTCAGCGCGGCGCGCGCTGCGCCGCACGCCGATCACGTGCATGCCGAGTGCCTGGCAGAAACGCGCGACGGTCGCGCCGATGGTGCCGACGCCGATGATGACAACCGTCTGGCCGCGCAGGTCGCGCGGCACCTTGTCGCCCCGCATCGGCTCCCAGGCGTGGCGGCGCTGCGCGTCCCACCATACGGGAAATTGGCGCGCCAGCATGAGCAGGCCGCAGACCGCGGTCTGCCCGACCGGCTCGCCGTTGGAGCCGGGGGAAGCGGTCACCTTCACGCCGCGCTCGAGCAACGCCGGCAGGAACGGGTGCTGGTCGACGCCGGTGCTCGGGAAGTGCACCCATTTCAGATTGGGGGAGGCGCGCACCGTGTCGCCGAACGTCTGATAATGACTCGAGAATCGCCAGTCGCGGCTGAGATAGGCGATCTCGATCCTGGCGCAGTCCGCCGGCGCGAGGCGCGATTCCGGATCGTCGGGCAGATGCAGCACCAGCGGCTCGAGGCCCGCTTCGCGCGCGGCTGCGGCAAACCCCCCGCCGAAACCGGCGACGAACCCCTTGGACAGCAGAAAACCCGTCATCAACGGCCGACGGACTAGTTCTTGGTGCGCTTGTCGCGCGCAAACAGCTGGTCGAGCTTCCGCTCGTAGGCGTGGTAGTCGAGGAAGTCGTAGAGCTCGTCACGCGTCTGCATCAGCTCCACCACCCCTTTCTGCGAGCCGTCCCTGCGGATCGCCTGATAGACCCTCAACGCCGCGGCGTTCATGGCGCGGAACGCCGACAGCGGATAGAGCACCATGGCGACGTTGGCGCCGCGCAGTTCTTCGACCGTGTAGAGCGGCGTCTTGCCGAACTCGGTGATGTTGGCAAGGATGGGCACTTTCACCGCGTCGGCGAATTTCCGGTACATCGCGAGCTCGGTGACCGCCTCGGGGAAAATCATGTCCGCGCCCGCCTCCGCGCAGGCGCAGGCGCGGTCGATCGCCGCCTGCAGCCCTTCCACCGCGAGCGCGTCGGTACGCGCCATCACCACGAACGCGGGATCGGTCTTGGCATCGACCGCCGCCTTGATGCGGTCCACCATCTCCTGCTGCGACACCAGCTCCTTGTGGGGGCGGTGCCCGCAGCGCTTGGCGCCGACCTGGTCCTCGATGTGCATGGCGGCGGCGCCGAACTTGGTGAGCGAGCGCACGGTGCGCGCGACGTTGTAGGCGCTCGCCCCGAAACCGGTGTCCACGTCCACCAGCAGCGGCAGTCCGCACACGTCGGTGATGCGGCGTACGTCGGTGAGCACGTCGTCCAGCCCGCTGATGCCGAGATCGGGCACTCCGAGCGATCCCGCCGCCACCCCTCCGCCCGAGAGATAGATGGCGCGATAGCCGACGCGCTCGGCGATGCGCGCGTGATAGGCATTGATGGTGCCGACGATCTGCAGCGGGCGCTCCTGCCCGAGCGCCGCGCGGAAGCGGGCGCCCGCAGAGGCGGGACGGGTGTTGGCGGCGGAAGAGAGATCGGTCATGGCGATGGGCTCCTCGAGCCGGACCGGGGCGGCATGGAACGGCGACGCACCGAGCCAAAGTCCATATCCTGAAACAACTGCGCGGTCGCGGCCAGACGCGCTACACCTTAGCACACAAGCCCCTGTTTTTCCAGCGCCGCGCCGGTGGCATAATGTCGGTCGGTTCACCATCCGGACTCAACGATGCCAAGAAAATCCGACGCCGCAGCCGGCACCCGGCTCACCGGCACGCAGAGCATCGAGCGCGCGTTGACGCTCTTGCGCGAGATCGCCGCGCATAACCGCGGCGGCTCGCGCCTGCTCGATCTCGCCACCCGCACCGGGCTGCAACGCCCGACCGTGCACCGCATGTTGAAGTGCCTCGCCGCGGAAAACATGGTGCTGCAGGATCCGGACACCCACCGTTACTTCCTGGGGCCGATGGTGTTCGAGCTGGGGCTGACCGCGGCGCCGCGCTTCAACCTGCGCGAGATCTGTCACCCGGCGCTGTCGCGTATCGCGGAAGCGACCAGCGACACGGTGTTTCTCACCCAGCGCAGCGGACTCGACGGGGTGTGCCTCGACCGGCGCGAAGGCGCGTTCCCGATCAAGACGTTCACGCTCGAGATCGGCATGCGCCGCCCGCTCGGCGTCGGCACCGGCAGTCTCGCGATCCTCTCCGCGCTGTCCGAAGAAGAAATCCAGAAGGTCGTCGGAGCCAATGCCGCGCGGCTGCCTGAATACGGCCTGAACGCGGGCTCCCTGCTCGCGCAGGTGAAGCGCGCGCAGAAACTCGGCTACGCCATCCGCGACGTGCCGGGGCTCGCCGGCGTGCGCTCGGTGGGACAGGCGCTGCACAACCGGAACGGCGCGGCGTTCGCCGCGCTGTCGGTCTCCACCATTTCCAGCCGCATGAGCGAGAAGCGCCTCGCCGAGGTCGCCCAGCTCCTCAAGAACGAGACGCGCCAGCTCGAGCGCCAGCTGACAAGCGGCGCCTAGCCCCGCTAAGAACCTCTAAGCCATGAAGCCGTTTCAAACCGATGCCCGCTGCCCTCTGGACGGGGTGCGCGTGCTCGATCTCACGCGCGTGGTCGCGGGCAACATGGTGAGCCTGCTGCTCGCGGACTTCGGCGCGGAGGTGATCAAGATCGAGCCCCCGGAGGGCGACCCGCTGCGCGACTGGCTGGTGGCGGGGATCGCCACCAACTGGAAGGTCTACGCGCGCAACAAGAAAAGCGTGTGCCTCAACCTGCGCAAGGACGAGGGCAGGGCGCTGCTGCTCAAGCTCGCCGAAACCGCGCACGTCTTCATCGAGAATTTTCGGCCCGGCACGCTGGAGAAGATGGGCCTCGCACCGGAAGTGCTGCAGGCGCGCAATCCGAAGTTGATCATCGTGCGCGTCACCGGCTGGGGCCAGACCGGGCCGTACCGGCACAAGCCGGGCTTCGGCACGCTCGCCGAGGGCGCTTCCGGGTTCGCCGCGTTGAACGGCTTCGCCGACCGCGAGCCGGTGCTGCCGCCGATGCAGCTCGCCGACTGCACCGCGGGCGCCTATGGCGCCTTCGCCGCGCTGGTGGCGCTGCGCCACGTCGAGGTGAGCGGCGGCCGGGGACAGGTCATCGACGTTTCGCTGCTCGAGCCGCTGTTCTCATTCATGGGACCGCAGGCGGCGAGCTACCAGGCGAGCGGCAGGTTGCGCCCGCGCACCGGCAGCCGTTCCACCACCGCCGCCCCGCGCAACGCCTACCGCACCGGCGACGGCAAATGGGTGTGCCTGTCGGCCTCGACCCAGGCCATGACCGAGCGCCTGTTCCGCGTCATCGGCCGTCCCGAGCTCATCGACGATCCGCGCTACAGCACCAACGCCGAGCGCGTCCAACACGCCGCGGAGCTCGACGCCATCGTCGGCGAGTTCATCGGCCGCATGACGCTCACACAGAATCTGGAGTTCTTCGACAGGGCCGAGGTGACGGTGGGCCCGATCTACGACATTTCGCAGATCGTGGAGGACCCCCACGTGAGGGCGCGGGAGATGGTGGTGGACCTGCCCGATGACGAGATGGGCACGGTCCCGATGCACTGCGTGGTGCCGCGGCTCTCCGCCACCCCCGGTGCGATCCGGCGCCCCGCGCCCGGGCTCGGCGAGCACAATGCCGAAGTGCTCGGCGCGCTTGGCTTGAGCCGCGAGGACCTGGCGCGGCTCGCCGGCTCGGACGTGATCTACCAGGGCA